>JALZBM010000079.1 GCA_030947385.1 Vulcanimicrobiota bacterium | reverse complement strand
AAGGTATCCATTCCGATTCTTTTCCGCGGTTCCAGCGGCTTGGACCGCCCGGTGAACGGACCGTAAAGGCGTTCGGCCCGTGCAGTGTTTTTAATTGCCCGAGCAAACCTTGCTTTTCTTTCGCGCTCAACCCGGAACAGAAACCGACGTAGTCGAGCCCGCCGCTCTCGTCGTAGAGCCCGAGAAGCATCGATCCGATCGACTTGCCGTCTTTACTCGGCCGGTAGCCGCCGACGACGCAGTCCGCCGTGCGCATTCGTTTCACTTTGACCGCGGCGGTGCGTAGACCGGTGGCGTAAACGGCGTTAACGTCTTTTGCGATGATGCCGTCAAGCGCGCCACCCACCGCACCGAGCCATCGTTTCATCGTTTGCGGGTCTTGGGTCGCTGGCGAGAGTCGAAGTTGCGGCTGTCCATCGAATTGTTTTGCGAATCGTTCGAGGTGGCGCCTGCGCGCGTGCAGCGGTTCTTGCCAGACTTCTTTACCGGTTTCGTCAACGAGCAGATCGAAAACCAGAAACGTTGCGGGAAACTTCTGCGCGAGCGTCTTTACGCGGCTTGCCGCGGGGTGAATGCGTTGCAAGAGTTGATCGAAGTCCAGGCGATCTTCGACCGGCACGACCAACTCGCCGTCGATAACGAACTCGTTTGCATTAAGTGCCACGAGCGCATCGACGATTTCGGGAAAGTACCGGGACAGCGGTTGCCCGGCTTTCGATTGGAGATACACATCCGGGCCCTCCCGGAATGCAACGCACCGAAAGCCGTCCCACTTGGGTTCGTACTGCACGCCGGCTGGCGGTAACTCCGCGGCCGGCTGCGCTTCCATCGGCGCAAAGGGTGGCTTAATCGGCAGACTCACGAGCGTATGGTACCCGAAAACGAACTTTAGCAAGTGCAAACTTTTGTTGGCGCCGGGGGTTTGAGGAGCGGTGTAGGACGCGAGAGAAGACGCACCGAACCGGAGGGACGCCGTGGACCGCGGGTATGATGTAATGGTAGCCTGCGACCTTCCCAAGGTTGATGCGCGAGTTCGATTCTCGCTACCCGCTAATTTTGGGATCCGCATGAGACTCGGGACGGCGACGTAGCCAAGTGGTAAGGCAGGAGCCTGCAAAGCCCCCATTCCCCAGTTCGAATCTGGGCGTCGCCTCAAGAGTCTTCTCCGGATCCCCCGCTGCACGAAATGCTGCAAGGCCCAATCGACTGTGCGAATAGCTGTACTCGGCGCGGGTGCGATCGGCGGCTTTGTCGCCGCGATGCTCGCCCGAAAGGGGGAAGACATCGCGCTCGTTGCGCGCGGTGCCCATTTGCGCGCGATTATGCAAAAGGGCCTTTCCGTGCGTTCCGAAGCCGGCGAGTTTACGGTACAGGTTCCGGCTTCCGACGATCTGCGCACGCTGGGTGTATTCGACGTTGTTTTGATCGCGCTCAAAGCGCATCAGCTCGGAGACGCGCTACCGCAGCTCGCACCCGCCATCTCGTCCGGAGCCACGATCGTTCCGATGCTCAACGGCGTTCCGTTTTGGTATTTCGCTGACCGGACGGTCGAGTCGGTCGATCCGGGCGGTGCGATCCGGGCGGCCATCCCACGCGAGCAAATCGTCGGATGCGTGATCCACGCCTCGGGAAATATTCCACAGCCGGGTACGATCGAGCAGTCCGGCGGAATGCAATATCTGCTCGGGGATCCGAACGAGGCGCCGTCCGCACGTGCGGGCGCAATCTCGGCCGTGCTCGCCGCCGCCGGAATGAAAGCGCCGCTGCCGGCATCGATCAAGTATGAAGTGTGGCTCAAACTGCTCGGCAACGCGTCTCTCAACCCCGTGAGCGCACTAACGCGCCTAGCGGTCGGACCGATGCTCCGCAATCCCGGTACGCGCGAGATCATTTCCCGTCTCATGAACGAGACCGCAAGCATTGCATTTGCAAGCGGCATCTCCGGTTCGTTTGACATCGAAAACCGCATGATCTTTGCATCCCGGCTGGAAACGGTAAAGACATCCATGCTGCAAGATGTGGAGGCCAAGCGTCCGCTCGAACTGGATCCGATCGTCGGAGCCGTCCTCGAAGTCGCGCGCGCGTTTCATGCCCCGGCGCCCACGCTCGAAACGATCTACGAGCTGACGAACGCTTTACAACAAAGTTATCTGCGGCACTGATGCTGCTGAGCGCCTTGGAGGGGATCGGTAAGGATTCGATCCCGAAATTCGCCGAGTTGGGCATCGCAAGCGCGCAAGATCTCCTGTCCTACTTTCCGTACAGATACGAAGACTTACGTTTTCCCGCGCCCGCCGCACAGCTGGGCCTGCGCGCATTGGACGCGCAAGCCGGCGAAGAAAACGCGGTGGGTACGATCGTCTCGGTGCGCGAACGCCGCGCCCGGATCGCAATCGTCGAAGCGGAAATCGAGGATCAAAGCGGCCGATTTACGGCGAAATGGTTCGGACGCAAGTATCTCATCGGCGCGCTAAAGACGGGTATGCGACTCTTCGTTCGCGGACGGGTGAGCCGCACGCTCGCGGGCGCGAGCATGAACGTCGCCGCCCACAAGGTGCTGGCGGACGGCGAAGCCTACCGCGGCGAAATTTTGCCCGTGTACCGGGCCAGCAACACGTTGACCACGCGCAAAATCGCGCAAGTCATCGCGCGCAATATGCCCAAGCTGCTGCCCCTGGCGGCCGATTATCTGCCGCAAGAACTCGCTGCGCGACTGCGGTTTGCGTCTGCGCACGATGCGTTTCGGGAAATTCACTTGCCGGATTCGATCGAATCGGCGATGGCCGCCCGCGAACGTTTCATTTTTACGGAGTTCTTAGCGCTCGCGCTCGCATCGCAATTAAAACGCACGCAACGGGAGACGCAGGAACATGCCACGGCGATGCACGTTCCGGCCGGTCTGCTGGACGCTTTGCAAGATGCGCTACCGTTTGCCCTTACGAGCGCACAAGGTCGCGTCATCGAAGAAATTTGGCTCGATATGACGCGCGAGCATCCCATGAACCGCCTGTTGCAAGGCGATGTCGGAAGCGGAAAAACATTGGTTGCCGCCGCCGCAATCCTCATGGCTGCGCGTAACGGCCTGCAGTCGGCGCTGATGGCACCAACGGAAATTCTGGCCGCGCAACACGCACAAAAACTCGCACCGCTGCTGTTGCCGTTTGGGATTACGGTTGAAGCCGTCTTTGGTAGTCAAGGCATCAAATCGCGCGCGAATGCAAAACAAAAACTCGCCAGCGGCGAAGCACGGTTAGCCGTCGGTACGCACGCGTTGCTGAGCGAAGGCGTCAACTTTGCGCATCTGGGACTCGTCGTCATCGACGAGCAGCATCGGTTCGGTGTCGAGCAACGCGCTAAACTACGTGCCAAAGGGCTGTGGCCACATACGCTGCACATGACCGCAACGCCGATCCCACGGACGCTCGCGCAATCGATCTATGCGGATTTGGATATCTCCGTCATCGACGAATTGCCTCCGGGCCGCACGCCGATCGAAACGTTTGCGCTTCGCCGCAGCCGGTTACCGAAAGCCTACGAGTTCGTCCGTTCAAACGTGGCGGCCGGCCATCAAGCGTACATCGTCGCGCCCGCAATCGAAGAGTCGGATGCTGGCCTTACGAGCGTGATCGCGGAATATGACCGTTTGCGAAAGACGGTCTTTTCGGATTTGCGCCTCGGGTTATTGCACGGTCGTTTGACGCCGCGCGAAAAAGAGGCGGTGATGCACACGTTTTCACGAGGCGATATCGATGTGCTGGTTGCGACGACGGTGGTTGAAGTCGGCGTGGACGTGCCGAACGCCAGCGTCATGCTGGTCCTGGATGCGCACCGGTACGGCCTTGCTCAACTGCATCAACTGCGCGGCCGTGTGGGACGAGGTGCCGCAAACTCCTTTTGCCTGCTGATCGCTCCCGACGATGCACCCGAACTCGAGCGTTTGGTCATCCTTACCGAGTCGACCGACGGGTTCTTCATATCGGAAGAAGATTTGCGCCTGCGGGGTCCGGGTGAGTTCGCCGGAACGCAACAAGCCGGCCTCACGGATTTTAAGGTTGCCGATTTGGTGCGCGACGTTGAAACCTACGCGCGTGCCAAGGCGTGCGCCGAAGAGATCGTCCAAAGCGACACCGCGCTCGTCCGGCCCGAACACCAGGGTTTGCGCGCGCTCATCGACGCGGAGCCGAGCGCGCGGGCGATGCTGCTCTCGAGTTGAAGGGGCGCCCGCTGCTGGTTTTGAACGCACATGCCTCTGTGCTGCCTCCATGGGGTTTTTGAATTTGCGCCTGTATCGTTTCGGCATTGCCGTCTTGGCTGCCGCCGTCTGCCTCATTGCTTTCTCGGCCGCGCAGGCGAGCGCCGCGCTTACCGTTACCCGCGCGACGTTGCAGAACGGCCTCAAAGTTGTCGTCGTTCACGATCCGCTCGCCCCCGCGGTCACGGCCGTTCTCAATTATCGTGTCGGGTCGGACGAGCAATCGTTTCCCGGCCAGGCACACGCGCTCGAACACATGATGTTCCGCGGCAGCAAGACCCTGAGCGAATCGCAACTCTCCGATATCGGTGAGTTAATGGGCGGCAACCAAGACGCGGATACGCAAGGCGAAATCACGCAATATTTTTTCTCGGTTCCCGCGCAATATTTGGACGTGGCGCTGCGCCTCGAGGCCTCACGCGCTCGCGGCCTGCTCGTGCCGCAAAAGCTCTGGACGATCGAGCGCGGCGCAATCAAAAACGAAGTCACCCAAGACGACAGCATAGCCATTGCCAAACTGTTTTCGCGCACGATCATACCGTCGATCTTCAAAGGGACGGCGTATTCTCACGATACGCTCGGCACGCTTTACAGCTTCGATAAGCAAATTAATTCCAAACAACTGTTGGCTTTGTATAACGCGTGGTATCATCCGAACAATGCGGTCTACGTGATTGCTGGTGACGTTGACGGTCCCGCAACGCTCAAAGCCGTTGCTAAGTATTTTAATCCAATCCCGGCGTCGAAATTGCCGGCCCGGCCCAAGATTGTTCTGCGTCCCGTTAAAGCCGCGACATATACGGTCGATAGCGACCAGCCCTACGATCTCATTGCGACGGCGTACCGCCTGCCGGGCTATAACTCTGGGGACTATGCCGCGGCGCAGATTTTGGAATCCGTGCTCAACAATCAGCGCGGGAACCTGTACGGGCTCGTGGCTTCCGGAAAGGCGTTGTACGCCGGCTTACAAGATGTGGATTCGCATCCGTCGGCGTCGGCGGCCGCGGCCTTCATCATCGTGCCCGTCACCGCCAATTCAAAGAAGGCCCTGGCCGATCTCACGGGCGTTCTCGACGACTATCGTAAGAGCGGCGTGCCGGCTGAACTGGTCGCCGTCGCAAAGCAGCGCGCTGTTGCCAACGCCGAGTTCCGGGGAAATTCCATCGACGGTTTGGCCTTCGAATGGAGCGATGCGGTTGCGAAAGAAGGCCGCAGCTCGCCGGACGACGTGCTCAGCGAAATTAAAGCGGTGACCGTTGATGACGTAAACCGCGTGCTGCGCACGTACATGGTACCGAAAAATTCGATTACCGCATTTGCGATCCCAAAGAATTTGGGCAAGGTCAATACCCATTCGCCGTCCGGTCCGGCCAAAGAAAGCAACAAGGTAACGCTGGATCATCACGATACGCTGCCGGCGTGGGCCGTTGCGGCGTTCAAGGACGTAAGAGTTCCCACGCCGACGATTTCACCCGTCGTCTCGATACTGCCGAACGGAATTCGCCTCATCGTGCAGCCGGAAACGATAACCTACACGGTCGTCGTGCGCGGCTCGGTGCGTTCGAACGAAGCGATTCAAGCGCCGGCCGATAAACTGGGCGTCGGAGATATTGCCGGTGGATTATTCTCATTCGGAACGGCGTCGCGCAGCCGGCTCCAATTGCGAGAGCAATTGGATAAAATTGCTGCGGAGGCAAACGCCGGATCGACGTTTTCGCTCGACGTGCTCAGCAGTGACTTCGAGTCCGGCCTGCAACTGCTGGCCGATGAGGAGCTGCATCCCGCGTTTCCGGAAGCCGACTTTGCGACGGTAAAATCGCAGACCGTCGGCGGACTGACCGGCGAGGCGACGGCGCCCGCTCACCTCTCCGAGGTTGCGCTCAGCAAAGCGTTGTACCCGGCAGGCGATCCGCAGACGCGCTACGCAACGCCGGCGACTGCCGGGGCCGTTACTCTGCCGGATGTGAGGAGTTATTTCACCGGCGTATACCGTCCCGACATGACGACCATCGTCGTCATCGGCGATACGACGCCGGCTGCTGCGAAAGCCCTGGTCGAAAAATACTTCGGCGCGTGGGCTGCGAGCGGTGTAAAACCTGACGTTTACTTGCCGGCGGTGGCCGCAAATCCGCCGGCCGATATCAACGTACCGGATCAGGGTCGCGTTCAGTCACAGGTGCGACTCGCGCAAGTCAATTCGCTCAACCGCGAAAATCCGGACTGGGCGAACGTGCAACTCGGCAACACGGTACTCGGAAGCGGCGGTTCGTCGATCCTCTTTCACGATTTGCGGGACCGTCACGGTTATGTCTACAGCGTCGGGTCGCAACTGAGCTCGCACAAAAACCGCTCGACTTTCTCGATCGTTTTTAGTTCGGATCCGAACAAGATCGTGCCCGCGCAACGGCTGGCGCTCGCGGATTTGCGTCGAGCGATGCAGGCGCCGATTGCGGCGGATGATTTGCAACGGGGCAAAGCCATGCTCATCGGAGAGATACCCCTGCGCACAACGAGCTACGAAGCCGTTGCTTCGGAATTGATTAACCTCTCCGAACTCGGTCTGCCGCTCGACCAACCGACGATCGAGGCACGGCGCGAGCTTGCCGCGACGGGCGCGACCGTGCGCGCGGCGATGGCGAAATGGATCCGCCCGGGTGACTTCGTTCGCGTTATTCAAGGACCGGCGCCGAGGTAGCATGCCCCCGGGGGTAGGATTTGATTTCGACCACACCCTTGGAATTGACAACAAGCTCGAGCGCGTCGCATTTTTGCGCGTGCTCGATCGCTTGATCGATGCCGGTGGAGCGCCGCTCGGAAATCTAGTGGAAGAAACCAAGTCGATTGACGATCTGCTGACCGAGCAACGGGGCGGAGCATTTACGATTCACGAAGCGGTTATGCGGTTTTCGCGCGCGCGGTTGCCGCACGGCGATGCGGAGCCTTTCGTTGCGATGTATAAAACGTTTGCCCTTGAAAGCGTGGATTATTTCGTCGTGCCGTTGCCCGGAGCACGCGCGTTGCTCAAAACGTTACGGCGCCGTCGCGTACCGGCGGCGCTTCTGACCAATGGGTGGAGTCCGCTGCAAGAACGTAAAGCCGCCGCCGTCGGCTTTGACGGACCCGTCATCGTGAGCGAACGTTTGGGGGCGCAAAAACCGGATCGCCGCGCATTCGACGCACTCGTCACCGCACTCGGCGTGCCCCGCGCGGAGGCGTGGTACGTTGGGGATCAGCCGGTAAGCGACGTTGCCGGCAGCATCACTGCGGGACTGCGCGGCGTTTGGTTGGACGCTGAATCCCTTGCATACCCGCCGGGGCTCGTGGCCCCGACATGCGTTATCCACAACTTGGAATCGCTCTTGGAAGTCCTCCCAGGGTCAAAAGCGCCCGCGTAGAAACCGCGCGGATGGTCGAACGTTATCTTCGCACCGGCTTTATCGTCTTGTTCCTGGCACTTTGGGGGCAGAACGCGTCCGCGCAGTCGCCGCCCTATTACGGGCGCCTGTTGAGCGATTTTGCGCACCGGTGGACGAATTACAATTACAGCGTCGATCCCGTCGGCGCAACGGATGCGGGTTTGCATACGGCGGATAACCGCCTTCCGGATTTTTCTCCCGCGGCGCACCAAGAGTACCTGTTGCATCTGCGTGACTACCGCAACGAGCTGGCAAAACTCGTTCCGCAGAACGACGCGCCGGTTCACGAACAGGTCAACTATTTATTGTTGCGAGCCGCCGTCGAGGGCGCTTGGTGGCAAGATACGTACCTCCAGCAAAACGAACGCGACCCGAGCCTCTACGAGGGCACGTGCAGCAACGGCATCTTTTCGCTCGTCAAAAAGCCCTTTGCTTCCAACGAAGTCCGCATCAAGGATGCGATCGCGCGACTCAAAGCCTGCCCCGCCGTTTTAAAACAGGGCGAAGCAAACCTGACCGATCCGGTCCGCGAATTCGGAGTCGTCGCTTCCGAAGACATCGGTTCGGGTGACGCGCTCTTCACGACGAGTCTGAACGCTTTGACCGGCGGCGTGTCGCCTCAAACCAAATCGGACTTGCGCGCCGCCCAGCAAGAAGCGCTAACCGCTTTGCACGCGTATAAAGGTTGGGTTGATTCGCACCTAGCCGGTTGGCATAGCGGTGGTTTCGCCGTCGGGCGCGATCAGTACAATTTCTTATTGCGGCGCGTCTTGCTCTTGCCGTATACCAGCGACGAGGTCGCTACGATCGGCGAACTCGAGCTGGCGCGCGATCGCGCGCTCGAACAATGGGAGGCGAATCGCGAAGCGCACGAACCCTCCGGTGTAAAGCAAAAACCGTTTAAAGACAAGGCCTCATTCCTAAAATTCTACGAGAGCCAAACTGCAAAAGTGCGCGCGTTTCTTATTTCGCACAATATCGTCACGGTACCGAAATATCTGGGCGCGTTTCGCATCGTCGAGCTACCGAAGGCGCTTTCGGCCACCAATCCGGGCGGTTTTATGAATCCGCCGGGTGTATTCGATAAAGATCCGAGCGGTTTTTACTTCGTTCCCGACTACGATCCGAAAAATACCGGTTTCTTTGCGGAGCAGGCTCGTCAAGCGGTCACCCCCGTGCTCGCCCATGAAGGCATTCCGGGCCACTTCATGCAGTTTTCGATTGCGTATCACAATCCGGACTTCATCCGGCACACCGCCGGTGACGGCGTCTTCGCCGAAGGCTGGGCATTCTACGAAGAAGAGATGCTGATGCGTACCGGTCTGTACAACAACGATCCGGCCGCACGCACGGCGGTGATTCATTTGATGCGCCACCGCGCA
>JALZBM010000264.1 GCA_030947385.1 Vulcanimicrobiota bacterium | reverse complement strand
TCGATATGTCCACAATCTCACCCGTCGCAAGCCGCGCAATCGCCAAAGGCTTGGCGGATGCCGGCCATCATCCGGTGGACGCTCCGGTGAGCGGCGGGCCCGCTCGAGCCAAGGAAGGCACGCTCACCATTATGGTGGGCGCCTCCGATGCCGATTTCGCGAACGTGGAACCGTTGCTCAAAACGATGGGCAACCCGAATCATCTGGGCCCGGTCGGCATGGGCCAGACGGTGAAAATCGTCAATCAGATTCTGATCTCCAATATCATGATCGCAAATGCCGAAGCCATGACGTTTGCGAAAAAAGCAGGAGCGGACGTGCTTGCGGTTCGTAAAGTTATCGCAACGGCGACGGGTTCAAACTACCTGCTGGAAAATTGGCTACCAAGAACCTGGTTCGCGCAAACCTTCGAGGGGGGCTTTGCGCTCGATCTGCTTCGGAAAGACCTAGCCGCCGCACTCGAAACCGCAGCCGACATGGACTTAGCCATGCCGGCATCGTCCCTAGCCTATCAACTGTACACGGCTCAATCTGCGAAAGGAGACGGGCGGCTCGACTACACGGCGGTCGCCAAACTCTATGAATGCTTTGCCGGAGATGAAGTCCCGCGGGACGTTCACGAATCCCGACAGCAACAAGAAGATCCTGGTCGTCGATGACGAGTCGGCAATCCTTCAGACTCTGCGCTTCAATTTAGAACGTAGCGGCTATACGGTATGCACCGCAAGTGACGGACGCAGCGCAATAGCGACTGCCGCGCGCGAACAGCCCGACTTAATCGTACTCGACATTATGCTGCCCGTGCTGGACGGAATCGAAGCGTGCAAGGAAATTCGCAAGACGAGTTCGGTGCCGATCATCATGCTCACGGCAAAAGATCAGGAAATCGATAAAGTCTTGGCACTCGAGCTTGGCGCGGACGACTACGTTACCAAACCTTTCGCATTGCACGAATTTTTGGCACGCGTCAAGGCGCGCTTGCGCCGCCAGCAGCCGCTCTCGCAAACCGGAAAGGAAGACGCAATCACGCTCGGCGAGATCATGCTCGATCCTTCGCGCCAGCTGCTCGTCGTCCGGGGTAAAGAAGTGGCTCTCGCGCCCAAAGAATTTGCGTTGTTGCACGTCTTGATGGAAAATAACGGCCGGGTCGTTACACGTCAAAGCCTGCTCGATAAAGTGTGGGGCTACGATTTTGAAGGCGAACAGCAAACGGTAAGCGTGCACATTCGCTGGTTGCGTGAAAAAATCGAGGCCGACGCGCGCAATCCGCGCAACATTATCACCGTGCGTAGCCGCGGTTACATGTTCAAGGAGTAGTTCACGAACGTTCCTGAGGTGTGGACCGTAACGGCGTTTGCCGCCGGAATTGCCGGAGCTTTTGCGGTTGGATCGGCATATGCGGGCCGCGCCAACAAAGCGGTCCCTTTCGAGCAAGAGCCGCAACCACAGTTTGCACCATTCGACGAGCGGTTCGACCGCTTGGTGCGCGCACTGCCGCTGGGCGTGCTGTTGCTCGACGAAAAGTCGCGGATCGTATTTTCCAATCGTGCCGCTTCGGCAATTTTCGGGTTTGAGATCGGTGCGCAGATCGGGCGGCACATCATCGAGGCGGTTCCCTCGATCGAACTCGAACGGCGGGTTGAAGACGCGCTCAGCGGCGAATCGTCGCGCGGCCCGCTCATCGTCAGCGGCAAATCCGGCAACCGCACGTACGGCGTTTCGGCCTATCCACTGACCGACGCGGACGACGTTGCAAACGGCGTTCTGGTGCTGGCCGAAGACCAAACCGAATTGCTGGCAATGGAACGCGCGCGTCAGGAATTTCTTTCCAACGTCTCCCACGAGTTGCGCACGCCGCTTTCGTCCATCAAGCTGATGCTGGAAACCGTGATTGAATCGCCCGACGATGACGTCCGCGATCTGTTTTTGCCGCAAGCGCTCGGCCAGGTCGACCGGTTGGCGAACCTCGTGATGAAAATTTTGGAACAGGCGCGCGCGGAATCCGGACAGCTCGACCTCAAGCTGGAGCGTGTGAGCCTAGCGGACGTCGTGCGCCCAATCGTGCAAAGTTTCGAGCAGAGCGCACAAGCCAAGAACGTTACGCTCACGCTGCGCGTTCGTGAAGATTGCGAGGTGGATGTCGACCGGGACCGCATCGGGCAAGTCGTCGTCAACCTGCTGGATAACGCACTCCGGTTCACGCCGGAGGAGGGCTGGATAAAGGTGGATATCTCGCGCTCGGCCACGCACGCGACGTTCTTCGTGCGCGATAACGGTATCGGGATTCCGTATAAGGATTTGCCTCACGTCTTCGACCGGTTTTACGTGGTCGACCGCTCGAGGGCGCGAGACGTCAGCGGCATCGGCTTGGGCCTGGCAATCGTCAAACAGGTGGTCGAAGCGCACCGGGGATCGATCAGTGCCGAATCGTTGCTCGGCAGCGGTGCGAAGTTTATTGTAGAGCTTCCGCTCCCGCCGCGCTCGAGCGGCCGGGAAGAGTTAATCATCCGTTAAATTGGTCTTATGGTTGCCGTGGCATCATGTTTGCATCGCCATGCTTATCGATGACTTCGTCGCACTCGCCGATAGCGATGGTCCGGAGCGAAACAACTTGATCGGCTTCCTGGAAGCCAACCGGGGCGATCTTACCTGGCAATATGCGCGCGAACTTTTCACGCTTGCCTTTCCGGGCGAGTCTTCGAACGCGGCGGTCCTTAAGGTTCCTTAATATTCGCTTAAGGTGGGCTTACGCGGGCTTCCGTACGATGTAGAAACTTGTGATCTCGACTCAAACGAGCCGTGCCCATGCCCAAGAGAACGTTGCGAAAGTGGTGCTGTTTGCCGCCAGCGTTTTTGTCATTCTGGCAATGGCGCTCGTCGTTCTTTACTTGGCAACCGAGGGACTGCGCCTTTTTTACGCGGATCACATCTCGCCGCTGACGTTCCTGTTTTCCCCACTTTTTGATACCGACAACAAACATCCGGGCGCGCTCGTTTTCGTTGTCGGTTCGCTCGCCGCAACGCTCTTCGCCATTTGCGTCGGCGGACCGTTCGGCATTGCGGTCGGAATATTTTTCTCGCAGTTGGCGCCTCCCAGACTTGCCTCGGTCATGAAACCGACGATCGAGATTCTGGTCGGGATTCCGTCGGTCGTGTACGGCTGGCTCGGCCTCACATTGCTTGCGCCGCTCATTCGCACGCATCTGGGCAGTCAAACCGGATTCGGCTTGTTGACCGCGGCGATCGTGCTGTCGATTATGATTTTGCCGACCGTTATCTCGTTGTCGGAAGATGCCTTGAGGTCCGTGCCGGGTTCGTTACGGGAAGGCTCGATGGCCCTCGGGGCAACCCGTTGGCAAACAATTTTTAACGTGCTGTTACCGGCCGCGCGCAGCGGTTTGACGGTAGCGATCATTTTAGGCATCGCGCGCGC
>JALZBM010000263.1 GCA_030947385.1 Vulcanimicrobiota bacterium | reverse complement strand
GACCGGGCGCGGTGTCGGCACGGGCTCCGGTGTGAAGACCATGGTCGGAGCAACGGCCGGCGCAGACCCCTGCGGGCTCATGGTTTGGACTTCCGCACGCGAATGAATTTCAATATCGAGTACGCGGTGCATGCGATCGAAGGTGACGCGCGCTCCCAAACCGCGTAACACGCCTGCGATCGGAACGTACACCGCTTGCAACCCCGCGGGATCGGTTTGCGTGGAGCGAATCGCGATACGGGCGCGACCGCGGCTGACGATCATTACTCCACCCGAGTAGGCAATGCGGTCTGCGATGCGCGTAACGTACGGAGCGACGGGAGCCAACACTTGACCGCCGAGCACGTATGGCCGGTTATAGGATTGCAACGGTGTGCCGTTGAGCAAGATGGCGATCGGGATCGCCGCGGGTGGGAATATCACGGTCTAGGGGCGATATACCGCATCGGATGAAACGACTCATCTTGGCCTTCCGGGAGGGCGGGCTGCGATTCTCACGCGACGGTTGCGCATTTTTGGCTCAAGCCATTGCGTTCAATTCGCTCTTTACACTCTTCCCGCTCATCGTCTTGTCGATTACGGGCGCATCGTACTTCTATCCGGACAGCCAGCAGCGCGTACTGAACTTTGTGGATACGCTCGCCCCGAGTTTGCACGACTTTATCGCCGGCAATCTCCAATCATACTTCGGAGGCCGCGTCAGCTCCGGCATCATTGCATTCTTATTTTTAATTTGGTCCGGCAAGAATTTGTTTATGGCTCTCGCGTACGCGCTCGACCGCGCACTCGGCGTGCCCAAAGGGCGCCCGCTCGTCCACGATATCGCACTCTCCATCATCATGCTGCCGGTGGTCGGCCTGTTGCTCGTTATCGCTATGGCCTTGCCGATTGCCATCTCGGTGCTCGTCGCGCTGAGCAAGGTTCCCGATCAAACACTGGTAACGCAGTTGCTCGGCTACGCCGTATCGCTGCTGCTCGTTTTCGCGCTCACCATCATCATGTACACGTTTCTGCCGAACCGGCGCGTTGCTTGGCATTTTGCGGTACCGGGCGCGTCGTTTGCCGCGCTCTCGTGGCCGGTCATGCAATTCATCTTCGCGGAGTACACGACCCGAGTCAATTTTTCTCACATTTACGGCGCCCTCTCCGCGCCGCTTGCGCTCTTGTTGTGGTTTTACCTGATGGGCTCCATCTTCTTGTTCGGCGCGCAGCTATGCGCCGGCTGGGCGCACCTCAAAGGCACGACTCCCGTCGCCGAGATGACGTGAGCACGCTGATCTTTATTCACGGCTCGGGATGCACGTCCGGCGCGTTCGCGGCGCAATCGAAAGCTTTCGATAATAGTCACGCCCCCAATCTACCGGGACACGGTTGTCCCGGCAACGCGCGAACCGTTACCGAATTCGGGGATTTTATCGAATCGTATCTCGAGCAGCATGACGTGCGCGATGCCGTGCTCTGCGGAAATTCACTCGGCGGCGCGATCGCGCTCGACGTCGGCCTACGCACGAACAAACGCGTCCGCGCTTTGATCGCGCTCGGTGCCGGTTCCCGGCTTAAGGTGGCTGCCTCAATCCTTCTGGGCTTGCGCAGTGAGTTCGATGCGACAATCCGCAAACTCGCAGCGCTGATGTTTGCCGGACCCATGCCGGAAGCCGAGTTAACGCTTATCGAAAGCATGCAGTTGGTTGGGCAGGTTCAAACGCTGCGCGACTTTGAGGCCTGCAACGCTTTTGATGTCACAGAGCGCCTGCCCCAACTCTTGGTCCCCTTGCTGGCCCTTACGGGCGAGCGCGATGCGATGACCCCGCCCAAATACGCCCAGTTTTTGGCTAGCCGGGTTCCGGCGGGGCAGGTGCGAATAGTCCCCGGCGCCGGGCACCTGGCGATGATCGAGCGTCCCGCCGAAACGAACGACGCCATCGCGAATTTCGTTCAAGAGTTGAACTGATTGAAAATTCACGCGTGAAACTTGTTCCCGAAAGGACACTTTAGGTTGCGTCGTCTGATCTCTGCCCTTGGGTTGTTGTGCGCGGTTGCACTGACGGGGGCCGCCCACCGCGCTCCTGCGCCAAGCCCTACGCCCTCGCCTAGCCCCTCACCGACCGTCGCGCCGGCGCTTCCGGTGATCATGATTTACCCCTTCGCGGTTAGCGGCGATGCCGATAAAACGGCGGGCAAGAAACTTGCGAACCTCTATCTCGCGCAAATGGCGACGGTGGGCGGCGTGGTCGTTAAGCCGATTCCCGTGGCGACCGTCGAACGCTCCACCTATTGGACGGACTCCTTGAAGAACGGCGCCGATTATTACGTATCCGGCTATCTCACGCCGCTGGGCGATGAGATTTCGCTCGTCGAACAGGTTGTCAGTACGACCAGCGGCACCATTATTTGGGCCAACACCGCCCACGTACTGACGTACGGTGACGCACTTTCGCAAGCCGACACGATCCGCAAAGTGGTGATGGAACATTCCGGACGAGTCGAAGCGCAATACAAACAGCAGCAAGCGCAAGCCACACCTTCCCCGGCGGCCGATCAGCAGGGCGCATCGACGAACATCGGCGCGATTCTCGGTTTGCTCAAGCACGTGACGGGCGGCGGCAAACGCGCGCCCGCCGCCTTGCCGACCGTTGCTCCGGAGAAGAAACCACTGCGGGCAATTCTCGTGGTCGGCCACGACGAAGCGGCGGCGATTCTCGAACGTTCACTCAATCGAAGTTTCCGCGTTGCCAATGCAGGTGCAACGAGCGGCAACCTGGTTGCAGATACGAAAAAAATCTGTACGACCTATCCGACGGTGAACATTGCGGTCGGCGAATTACGGACCGAGCAAACGAACAGCTTTCCACGTCGCACGACCGACGTCTTTACTCTGCGCATGTACCGGTGCGAAGGGCCCGCCTTTTTCACCGAAACGGGACGCTCGCGTTCGCTTCAGGATGCCGTGGATCAAACCGTTTCTAAATATGCCACGGCGCATCCAACCAACTAGATACATCCGATTTAGGTTTAAGCCACGCCGGCGCGGGTAAAGCCGTTGCCGCCGAAGTCGTGCCCTATGTCAGCGAACGAAGCGATCAATTTGCGTTGGAATTGATTGCGGGAGAAATTCTGGGCGCAAGACGAGGGAAAAAACGGTTAAGCCTCCTCGGTCTCCTGCGAATCGAGCAGTCCTTTGGGTACGTCCACCACGATCTGCCGCCGCTGCGTCGATATCTCTTTGATAAACGCACGCACCATTGGAATGCGCGCGTTGCCGACAACCAGCATGTCTTGACCCGGGTAGTGCTCGAGCGCGTCAACCGTCCCGAGCCGCATCTGCGTGGTATCGACGACCGCGCAGCCGATGAGGTCTTCGTCCAGATATTCACCTTCTTCTAAAATGAAGGCGGTGCGCGGCGCATAGAATTTCGCTCCCACGTACGTTTGCGCA
>JALZBM010000262.1 GCA_030947385.1 Vulcanimicrobiota bacterium | reverse complement strand
AAGCAGCGGTGCCGGGATCGCCGGTGCCGTTGCTGTGCCGCTAACCTCGGTGTGCGTCCCGTGCACCACGACGAGAGCCGCTCCAACTTCTATCTGCTTCTCGGCCGCGGCGGCTGGATTCGAGGCTAGCCCCAGTGCGACAAACAATAGGCAAAACACCCGCCACATAAAGACCCGGCCTTCTTCTTAGCAATGCCGCAAAGCGCGGAATGACTTTGCCTTAGTCAAATGGTGCGCGTACCCTCCCCGCCGCCTGAACACCAGTTGCCTCGGCTCGACGCCGGTGGGCTCATCTTGACGGCGGTCGAGAATTCGCGAGAAGCGCTTGCAATTGTTTGGCGTTGGTTGCGGCGTGTCCGTTCGCATGATTGTTGAAAAGCGCGAGCGTTTCTTTCGTCGACGACGCAAGCTGCTCGATGCGGTCGACCCAGGGCTGCAATTCCTGCGCAGGATATAAATAATCATAACGGGACCGTGAGTCGCCCTTCCACCACTGCTGGTAGTTCCGGCCATGGAAGCGCACGTATCCGATTTGTGATGTGGCCTCCGAGGTAGCGCGCGGTAGCGTTTTATACTGTGGGCCGTCGACGTTGCATAGACCGATGTCGAGCGCGCGCAGGAGCGCGAGAGTCTCGTCCGACTGCCAATCCCGGTTTCGAAATTCAGCTACGAGCGGAACGCGTTTGAGCGCGTCGCGCAGCATTTCGACATAACCCGCATTGCGCCGGTCGCATTTGAACGAGTTGGGGAATTGCATCAACACGCACGCGAGCTTGCCGCTCGACACGAGCGGTTCCAAATTTTCGTAAAACAGCGCAACGTCGTCGTGAACGGTCGCGCGCTCGGCGGCGGGCGCATGCGTCGCAGTTCCGGGCAATTTTACGGAGAAACGGAAACCTTCGGGAGTGCGCCGCTCCATGGACTCAAACGTTGACTTGGGTAGAACGCGATAGTAGGTTGCATCGATCTCAACGGCCGGAAAATGCTGCGCGTAGTAGGGCAGCATCTCGCCCGGTTTGATCTTCTCGGGATAGAGCGAGCCCTTCCATTCGGCGTACGAATAACCGCACGTACCGGTTAAAATTTCCCCCACAATTTTGCGCTAGACTTTGCGGTCGAGCCTCGCGCTGACTTTCTTGCCGCGGATCGTCTTGCCGCGCAGCGAGGTGATAACGCCGCCGGCCAGAGGGGTCGTCACTTCGACGATTGAGAAGTTGTCGGCGATATCGATGGCTCCGATCTCGCGCGAGTTGATCCGCGCTTCGTTTGCGATGGCGCCCACCAAATCGCCGGGTGCAATCCTCGAACTACGGCCCAGACCAATCCAAATCTTCGTCATATCGGCAGAACTCGTACGGACGCGTTCCGGCGCAGGCTTGCCCGCTTTAAGTGCGCCTTTGCGCAAGATAAGCACCGGCGGCAAGGTTGCAATTGCGGGAATCTCGGGCTCGTCTTTCTGACCGCCGTCTCGCGCTTGGTCCGCCAGCTTTAACGCTGCTGCCGCGAGGTCAACAATATCGTGCTTTGCTCCGAGCGATTCGACGAGCGTGCGGTACTTCTCGAGTTCGCCGGACTCAAGGGCCTCTTCGAGCGCGACGCTCGTGAGTTCGAGACGGCGCGCGCGCAGATCGTGCGCGGTCGGGACGGACTCAATGGAAATCTTGCGTTTGGTATGCGATTCGATATTGCGCAACAGCCGGTGTTCGCGCGTCTCGGCAAGCGTGATCGCGACGCCTTCTTTGCCGGCGCGTCCGGTCCGGCCGATCCGATGCACGTATGCATCCGGCGAGGACGGGACGTCGTAGTTGACGACGTGCGAGAGATGATCGATATCCAGACCTCGCGCTGCTACGTCGGTCGCGACCAGAATTTCAGATACGCCCTCGCGAAAGCGGCGCAGGACGCGGTCGCGCTGCTCCTGCGAGAGACCGCCGTGAATCGCTTCTGCCTGGTAGCCGCGCGCCCCGAGCGTCTCGGTCAACTCGTCAACTTCATTCCGCGTGCGGCAGAAGACGATGGCGGAAGTTGGCGACTCCATGTCGATCACGCGTCCGAGCGCCGCCGATTTATGCGCGCGCTGTACGATGTAGGCAACTTCACGAATTCGCGGCTTTTCACCGGCAGCGGTCGTTTCGTTTGCAATCGTCACTACCGCGGGATCCTTGAGGTAGCGTTTGGAGATCGCCCGAATGCGCGGTGCAAGCGTTGCTGAGAATAGCGCGGTTTGGCGTTTTTTGGGAACGGCCGCGACGATCTCCTCAAGCTCGTCGGCGAAGCCCATATCCAGCATTTCGTCGGCTTCATCCAACACGAGAAATTCGACGGTGCTCAAATCCAGCGTCCCGCGGCCGATGTGATCGATCGCGCGTCCGGGCGTTGCCACCACAACGTCGACGCCGCGCTTGAGCGCGCGCAGCTGCTGAACCACCGATTGTCCGCCATAGATCGGCAAGACGTTTACGCCCAGCAAGCGCCCATATTTATGGACCGCTTCGGCCACTTGCATCGCCAGTTCACGCGTTGGAACCAGAATCAGCCCGCGCACGCGCCGTTGATTTCCGTCGGGTTTTCCGATGTGATTGAGCAGCGGCAAGGCAAAGGCGGCCGTTTTACCAGTACCGGTAGCGGCCTGTCCCAGCACATCGCGCCCCGTTAGGAGCGGCGGAATCGCTTCGCGCTGAATTGCGGTCGGTTCTTCATATCCCAGGGCTGCGGCCGCGCTCACGAGCGCCTGGTCCAGCCCAAGGACGGTAAAACCATTCGTCTCCGGTAGGTCGGTCATCGCTACAGTATTGGGCGCAGCGTGCCAGAAGCCTAGAAATCCACTCGCTGGCGTTCGGTTTTACGTCCCCTTCTCGCCGCCGATGTAATGAATCCATTTCAGAATAAATTGGGGAGCGGTAACTTGTTGGCTGGCGGCCCCGTAGATCGCATAGAATTCATCGTGCGGCCGGCGGCGATGAAATGCAAATGAAACGTTCGGACAGTACCCGAGCGCGTCGGGCCGCCCCGCCGTTGGAATAAAACAATTGCTGCCCGCAAAAACCGGTGAGAAATTCGGAGCCGATCCGATAAGAAGAACCGGCGGCACACCAAAATACCGCCGCACGCCGATGGCAAATGAGGTGTCCGGATCGACCTGGTAGGCAAAGCCGACCCGTTCCAGCCATTGAATGTTGGTACGCGATCCGTTTGCCATCGGACGGTCTAAATATTGGCGCGTGGTATCCGTCTGCAGCGAAAGCGAACCGCGCTGCCCGACTTTCATCGTGGTCGAACGGTACCACGCGTCTAAGCGGCCGGGCCCATAGCGTCCGGTGACGTACCATAATGCCGTCGGTGTTGCGGTTCCGCTGTGATAAATGAGGCGGGTCGATTCCTGGGTGACCGGCACGACCACGCCGTTGACCATGACGTAGCTCGAGCCGCCGTCGAAGACGTACTCCCAAAG
>JALZBM010000261.1 GCA_030947385.1 Vulcanimicrobiota bacterium | reverse complement strand
GCCATAACCCGGTTGGTTTGAAACGCGAGGGGTGTCGGCCAATAGCTTTTCATGAGGTCGTATGTGATGCGACCCATCACAAGGGTGCCTCCGCCTCGCGCGTTCCCGGCAACAAACTCGGACCACTCCGGGTCCGCTGCGCCATTATGCGCCCAACTCATATCTCTGTTAGCGTCCGAAAAATATCCGTCCAGCGATATCTGCGTATACGCGATCAGTCTGGGCACGTGCCACTCCTTGCGAATCGGCGATTTGGCTAGTATAACTATTTTAGTCCTAAAAAGCAACTGCACAAATGTATTTTAGGACTACGCGCCGAAACCTCAGCAGCATGGGCGGAATGCGATCTTATGGGGACCCGTGCGGACTGGCGCGCGCTCTCGACATCGTCGGTGAGCGCTGGTCGCTTCTCATCGTGCGTGAGCTGCTCTTGGGTCCAAAACGCTTTACGGATTTACGGTCCGGCATGCCCTCCGCAAGTCCCAACGTCCTTGCGCAGCGCCTTCGCGAATTGGAAGCGGCCGAGGTTGTCGCTCACCGCAAACTGCCACCGCCGGCCGGCGCTTCCGTGTACGAACTGACGCCGCGCGGCCGCAATCTCGAGCAAGCACTGCTTCATCTATCACGTTGGGGAAGCGCAACGCCCGCGATCCGCGACGCGGGTCTGAGCAACGACGCCTTGATGTTAGCACTTAAGACAATGTTCGATCCCGAACGCGCCGCCGGCGTTCGAATCACGGTCGGCCTCCATCTCGGCGAAGACGCGTTCCGCGTTCGGGTTGCCGACCGGCGTATCGACGTCGAGCGAGGAGCCGGCAGCGCCGATGCGGACATTAAAACCGACTCCGGAGCCATGCGCAGCCTCGTTTTCGGACGTGGCACGATCGCGGAGGCGGCACGCCGTGGCGAAATCGCGCTCACCGGAAAAAAGACAGCCCTGACCCGTTTCTTAACGCTCTTTAGGAGGCCGCTCGCCCGTTAGACGGGGTCTTCGCCCTCCAGGTCCGGTTTGTCGCGAATACTCAACCCGAGGCTGCGATGGAACGCTTCGCTTTCTTCCAGACCGAGCATGATGTCATCACGATTGCCGTGCAAACGGTAGAGTTCGAGGATCCGTTCGCGACTCGCGCGCAGCTCGCGCGCGTGGCCTTCGAGCACCCGCGCCGGGGTATCGTCCGGCGCATCGGCAGGACGCGAAACCCACGCTTCCATTGCGTCGCGGCCCGCGCGACCTTGCTGCTGTGCCGCTGCGAGTTCGTCACGATACACGCTCACTGCGCCTTCGGCATCTCGTCCCGTGAAAGAAAATCTTCTGCAATAGCATAAAGCCCGTCATCTTCTTTTGCCATGCGAACCTCAAGGGCGTTGCGCAGGTCGCTCCACTGGGCCATAAACGCTTGCTGGTCGGCCGAGATGGCCGGCGCCGTCCACGTCTTCAAAAACGTGCCGAACTTTTCGCGCAGATCGCCCATCTCCGCTCTGTAGCGGTGGGCCGTTTCGCGCACGTCGCGATCCGAACTTTTCTCTAAGGCCGGGTACAAACGATCGTCTTCGAGCTTGAGATGGGTCGTGAGTAAATGCCCGAGGCGTCCGAGTAGGCCCACAACGTCGCCAGAATTAAAGGGAGTGCTCCTAGGCAACAATTCTAATAGAATCCGCAGCGCTTCGTGCTGCTCCCGACAGGTGTGCATCTCGATCCGCCGATTAAGATTTTGCAACGGCGGCTAGTTTCGGCGTTTCATTACGGTCGTGTGGTTCTTGGCAAGCGCGATCCAATCTTCCAAGGCGCGGGTTAAATCGTCGCCGACCTGATTGAATCGAGCGGCGATAGGCTGTGGCACGCGAGTAATATCTTGAGAGAAGAGAGCGTCCATCGCGACGTGAAATTCTTGGTGTAAACGATCGGTCCGGTCGTAAAGCGGGAGTTCCAAAAAACGCTTATCGAGACGTTCGCGCAACCAGTTACCGACCGGGCAAAGATCGTCGCTACGCACGAATCCGGGCGGCAAATTTATCGGACGACCTTTCAAGAAACCCAGTCCGCGATCCATCCAGAGGAAGTGCATTTTTAGGGCATCCTGCGATTGGATCAAAAGGCTCAAACGGTCTTCCGCGTCGATTTTTAGCTGGTCGTTCACTGCAACCCTATACCCCGTTTTAAGGCGCAACCCTTAGCCGCGGAACCGAATCTCTGCTTTTATGCAACAGATTTCGGAAAAACAGCGCCGTCCCGCTCCCGGCACCCGGTGCCAGCCACTCGCCTTCGACGGCAAACTTTTGTGGACGGCCTCTCTTGACTCGCAACAGATCTACGCGATGGACGCCAAGACCGGCGCCACCGTTGAGACCTCGCCGTGTCCGGGCAAGCCCTACGGCCTGGCCATTCTGGGCGATGAAATTCATGCCGTCATATCAATCGGCGAAGCCGACGACCGTTACTTCTTCCGTTACATTGCGGGGCGCGGGTTCGACCTCGACAGTAAGGTGCCGTGCCCTCAGACGACGGGATCGCATTTTACATCCGACGGCACCTCACTCTACCTCGTCCAGATGCACAACCAGCGTCTCTTGGTTCTGGATTCCGGCTACTCCGTTCAGCGTGAAATACCGCTGTCTACCAGGCTTGGGGGTTTGGGATTCAAACAGAACGATCTGCACGTGATTACTGCGGACGAAGAATTCGACAATCTCGCTTTGGCGAGACTCGACCTAAACGCTAAAGAAGCCCCGATTACAACGATTGCCCAAATATCGGCTGAAGCGCGATCGCTCGCGTACGACGGTTCCGCGTGGTGGACGAATTACCGCGAGGAAAACGAACTGGTTTCGTTCTCGCTCTAAATGCGTGGCGCAGCGGCGGGTTCGGAGGGTGCGACCCAAATCCGCTCTTCTGCGAACTGTTTCGGGCATTCGACTGCGACGTGCCGCCGAACGGCCCTTTCAAAAAAACGGTCGTCGTCCAGATCCCGGTCAACGCGTAACATTTGTCCGCAGAGTTCGCAAACGTATTTCATCGACAAAGACCCTTTCTCGTAAATGATACGTAGGATAGGTGCAGGTCGCTCGGTGCCTTAATAATACCAGGCACCAAGCCACAGTCAAGAGCCCCTTAAACGATCATACGAACTCTGTCGCCTACCAGACAAAAAAATCCATCGGGCGCCCTCATCCGTTGCTGCTAGGAACCCCATGAAAAACACGCTCGCTGCCGCAGAGCAGTTCGATTTAGCAGACGCGCTCCCCATCATGATCATGATGGCGGACGAACACGGCGTGGTGACCTTCTTTAACCGCTACTGGTATGAATACACGGGTCAACCACCCTTCGTACGGGACGCCGCGGAGGGCTGGCGCGCCTGCATCCACCCCGACGATGTCGAGTCGTTGGCCCAGCGGTGGCACGATGGAATTCGGAACGGCACCCCGGTCGAGGCGAAATATCGACTGCGCGAGGCCTCCACGGGTACGTTCCAGCTC
>JALZBM010000078.1 GCA_030947385.1 Vulcanimicrobiota bacterium | reverse complement strand
TATGGTCAATGCTGCGCTCGAGGGACAGCTCACCGGCGCGACGTTCGAAAAAGAACCCTTTTTCGGTTTAGCCATTCCAAGCGCCGTCCCGAACGTACCCGGCGACGTTCTCAATCCACGCAACGCATGGCCCGACAAACGGGCGTACGATGCGGCCGCCAAGCGGCTCGCTGGACTATTCGCCACGAATTTTACGCAGTTCGAAGCCCACGCGTCCGACGGCGTGCGCGCCGTAGCGATCAAACCGTAAGCCGCAAACTCGAAAAGACGATGAACGGCGACACCTTAGCAATCCTGGTTGGCGGCGGGCCGGCTCCGGGCATCAACGGCGTTATCGCTTCGGCCACGATCGAAGCGATTAACAATGGGCTGCGGGTCGTCGGCGTGTACGACGGCTACCAACATCTGGCGTTGGGCGACACGACGCACACGACGGAACTCCGTATCGACGACGTCTCGCGCATTCATTTTACCGGCGGTTCGATTCTGCGCACCTCGCGCACGAATCCGGCCAAGGACGACCGGACCTTGCAACAATGCATTGCGTCGCTCACGACACTCGGCGTTCGCTATCTTATTTGCATCGGTGGAGACGATACGACGTACGGCGCAACAAAGATTGCCTCCCTCACTCACGGGCGCATCGGAGTTGCCACCGTTCCAAAAACGATCGACAACGATCTTCCGCTTCCCGATAATGCTCCAACCTTCGGATTTGAAACGGCTCGCTCGGTCGGCACGAATATTATCGAGAGCCTTATGGAAGACGCGCGCACGACGGAACGCTGGTATCTCGTGGTCAGCATGGGCCGCAAATCGGGTGCGCTCGCCCTCGGAATGTGCAAGGCCGCCGGCGCGACGCTCGCGATCATTCCCGAAGAATTTCCGGGCAACGAGTTGGACTTGAACGAAGTCGTCGATACCATCGTGGGCGCGATCGTCAAACGCCGGGCCAACGGACACGATCACGGCGTCGCGATTATCGCCGAAGGGATTGCCGAGCGACTCTCCGCCGAGAAATTAGCGGGATTGGACGGAGTTGCGCGCGACGCCTACGGGCACGTTCGGCTCGCGGACGTTCCGCTCGGTTCCGTGTTGCGCAACGCCGTGCGCAAGCGTTTGGAAGAGATCGGGTTGACCACGACCGTAGTGACCAAAGATATCGGGTACGAACTACGCTGCGCAAAGCCGGTTCCGTTCGACGTCGAGTATACGCGGACGCTCGGTTACGGCGCCGTCCGCTATCTGCTTTCCGGCGGAAGCGGCGCGCTCATTGCATTGTCCGGGGGCCGCGTCGTACCCGTCAATCTGGACGATCTGCTCGACCCCGAGACGGGACGCGTGCGGATTCGCATGGTGGACGTGACGACGGAGTCCTACGAAGTTGCGCGCACGTACATGATCCGCCTCGAGCCTTCCGACTTTTCCGAGTCGCGGCTGGGTCGCTTGGCCGCACAAACCAATTTGACGCCCGATGCTTTTCGCGATCGGTTCGCACCGTTACTTGAAATGGAACCCCGCCGCTGATGTACTGCAAACCTACGGTCCTCGCGCTCGCTGCGCTCATCGGCATGTCCGCCTGCGGCCACGCCGGCGCCGATGAACTCCCAAAGGTTCCCGCCGGTTTTACGATTACGAAAATTGCGAGCGTAAGCGGCGCGCGCGAACTCGCCGTCGCGTCCAACGGCGACTTGCTGGTCGGAACCGCCGGGTCGGATGTGTACCTGATTGCGGGAGCCGATACATCGCCGGGCGCACCGAAAGTGTTCGTGCATCTCAACGACTCGCCGGTGGCCGGAGTTGCGATTGCAAACAACACTTTGTACCTAGGCGCGCAATTCGGCGTGTGGCAGCTTCCATATCACGCCGGCGACCGGCGCGCGACGGCGCCTCCCCGCAAAATTGCGAGCCTCCGCACGTCCGGCGTTTCCAGCGATCATGTCACGACGACAGTTGCCGTGAGCGGTTCCAAACTCTACGCATCTGTTGGATCGTCTTGCAATAATTGTCAACCGGAACTGGACGACACGCGTGCCACAGTGCAAGAAATGGACATGGATGGCGCACATCGTGCACCCCAGGCGATTCACATTCGCAACGCGATCGCTCTTGCGGTCAATTCAGCGACCGGCTCGGTTTGGGCCGGAGTGGCCGGACAAGACGAACTGGCGCACGGCCACCCGTACGAAATATTCGATGCGATCACACTGCAGGGCGGCATTGTGGATTACGGTTGGCCATATTGCTATGAAAACCGGCGCGCCGTCTCTTCGCAGCACGATTGTTCGCACGCTCCAATCGCGCGGGCCGTGTTCCCCGCATACGAGACTCCGATCGGTGCGGCATTTTATCCCGCCAACCTCAAGGGTCGCTACGTCTTTCCGCGGCGTTATTGGGGCGGCGCGTTTGTGACGCTCCACGGATCGTGGCACACTCCGCTGGTTGCGCCGCGGGTTGCATTTGTCCCGATGAATGGCGACGACCCGCAACATGCGGTAAATTGGAAAGACCCCGGCGCGCAGTGGTCGGAGTTCGTCAGTGGCTTTGCAAACGCCGGCGGAACACGCTTGGCTCGTCCGACGGGAATTGCCGTCGGACCGCAAGGCGATCTCTTTATCGCGGACGATTATAGCGGCTCGGTGTTCCGGATTCGCCCCGCCCGTTAGCCCGGAGAATTCGTGTAAGCCGGCTCGAGCATTAGTTCCTCGAACGATCCGACCGACACATGACTCGCCTGCGCTTCGGTTGCATCGTTCGCGCGAACGACCTGCACCGTGCGGAATCCCGCAGTGCGCGCGGCGTCCAGTTCTTGCGGCGTATCCGATAAAAAAAGAATCCGCCCGGGATGCATGCCGACACTCCGCGCGATGGCGGTGTAGGAGGATGCCTCACGCTTCGGGCCCGTAGTCGTATCAAAATAGCCGGAAAAGATTGGCGTTAAATCGCCGGCAACGCTGTGCGAGAACAGCAGCTGCTGCGCCGCGATGGATCCCGAAGAGTAAACGAAGAGTTTAATTCCGCGCGCATGCCAAGCGCGCAACGCATCGACCGCATCACTATAGACGTGTCCGCGCAAACTCCCGTCTGCATATCCGGCAACCCAGATTTCACCTTGCAGCGTTTTGAGGGGTGTCTCTTTTCGGTCTTGTGCCATCCAAGAGCGCAGCGTGTCGACCAGGGCATCTTCGTTGTCGCGAGCGAGTGCCGCAATCTTTGCCGTCTGATCCAGAACGGCGGCCGTCACCGGTTCGGTGCGATGCGCGCGCACGAACTCTTCTAGGTGCGCCTGCGCGTACGGAAAGAGAATTTCATTAACAAATGCCGTCGAGCCGGTCGTGCCTTCGATATCGCACACGACGGCTTCGCAGGCAAAGTGCAACCGGTTCAACCGTCGAGTTTCGGAAACCGCTCTGCAATCGAGTCGCCCGTGAACTCGGCAACCCATCCTTCCGGCGTCGTGAAGAGGCGAATCGCCGTAAACTCCGGATCGGGACCCATATCGAACCAGTGTTTGGTGCCCGCCGGGACGCTTATCAAATCGCCGCGCACGCACACCGTTTGGTACACTTTACCACCCACGCGCAGATAGAACGCGCCGCGGCCTTCTACAAAGAAACGGACTTCATCTTCGGCGTGCGCGTGTTCGTTCAAAAATTTCGCGCGTATTGGCGCCGTGTTCGGCGTGCCCTTTCGCATGCGCAAGACATCTTCGGCCCGGTAACCGCACTCGCTTTTTAGGCGGTCTACACTCCGGCGGTAAGCAGAAAGGACCAGCGCTTCGTTCGCGTCACCCGGCAATTCGACGTCGGCTACCCAACGTTCGAAACGCACGCCGATCTCCCAGAGAAGGCGGGAGATTTCGTCACCATCGACGGTTTCGTGCAGTAACGCTCCGTGCGCGTCGTCGTACACGCGTAGCGTCGTTCCCGGAATTGCAATGGTTGTCATCGCGAGACCCTCCGCTCTTCCAGAGCACACGTGAGTAGAAATTCCAAAGCTTCGGCGTGGCGCCGCGCTTGTGCGGCATCTCTCCCCCAGGCGTACATTCCATGCCCGGCGAGCAGATAGCCTGGGACATCGGTAAGGACCAGTTGCGTTTCGATCCGGGCGGCCAATTCCGCCGTATCTTGCGCATTTTCAAACACGGGAATGCGTACGACGGATTCATGCGTCGAGAAGCCGGCGAGAGCCTTTTGCATCTCGTAGCCGGTCAGCTCGATCGAGCGGCTTCGAGAGTGCCGTGAGAGTACGGTTCCGGCGATCGTGTGCACGTGCATGATTGCGCCAATCTCGCTGTGTGCGCGATATCGCGCGATATGCAACGGCGTTTCAGCTGAGACGCCCAGAGGGACCGCTTCGTGCAACGAGACGGCCGCAATATCGGTGGCGGTAAGGTTGCCTTTGTCGGCACCCGACCGGGTGACGGCGATTTGATCTTCACTGATGCGATGAGAAAAATTACCGCTGGTTGCCGGCACCCATCCGCGCTGCGAGGCAAACCGGCCCATGCCGGCGATCGCCTCCACAATTGCGGGGTCGAGACCGGTGCCCAAAAAGTTCATCCGGCGATTATTACGCACGGCGCCCGCGCCGTCCGCTTCGTTAACCGAACATTAGAATCGGTCTTTTGCCCCGCCCATCGCTATTCTGAACCTGCGCGTACGAGGGGGCCTAGCCACACTATATCTGGGCTCCTTTCGCAAAGGTCCCTATATGACGTAAGGGCGATTGCGGGCCGCGCGGGAGCAACCAACCGAGTGGGCGGCAAGGTTGTCTCCAACCAGGCTTTCGAATCGCCGATAGGCCTACCATGGGATCACTTCGGCGGGCGATCGCGGTATGGATCGCGCTTGTTTTTACGTTTTCCGCCAATCTCCCGGCGGCTGCTCAGGCACTCCGCCCCCTCGATCTTTCGAGCACCGCACAATACGCGCGCGTGCTTCGCACGTTCAACCGGCATCTCTCTGCGGTGCAGAGCCGCGCGTTCGCAAATCACGTTCGGCTGGAAGCGCAATACTACCGTTTAGACGCAAGGTTGCTGGTTGCGCTGGTCGCGATCGAATCTTCATGGCATCCTTACGCCACCTCCCCCGTCGGCGCGGGCGGCCTCGGACAGCTTATGCCGGGTACCGCGGCCGGACTTGGCGTCAACGCCTACGCGCCGTTTGCAAATCTAAGCGGTACCGCGCATTATCTGCGAACGCTACTCGACCGCTTCGGCACCTACGGGCAAAGCACGCGCTACGCATACGCGTTAGCCGGATACAACGCCGGTCCCGGCGCGGTGCAACGCTTCGGGGGCATTCCTCCTTATACGGAAACGCAGAAATACGTCCACAACGTGATGGGTGTTTGGCGCGACCTTTCGCGTTCGCTCTCGTCTCACATCGATGACTACATGCGCGTTGCTGCAACGTCCGTGCACCGCCGGCCGGTCATGCACTTGGCGCGCGTCAAGCCGGCATTCGCTCCCGAACGGCTTCTGAATGACGTCTCAACGACGATCGCGATCTCCGCAGTCCACAAACATGTTACGCCACGCATGCGGACCACGGTCGTCGCCGCCGTGATTTCGCCGCCGGCGAAACCGCGGAAAAAACCCTTTCTCTATTATGTTTTTGGCCATCACCACGAACATGCACAACCACCGCCGGCCATAACCGGCGATGACGAGCCGGCGCTTAGCGTCGTTGCGAGCGTCACGCCTGGGCAACCGGTCTCCGTGGACTTAGTCGCATCAGAGGAGCCGGTTACGTTAATTGCGTTCTCGGGAAACCAGATCGTGGCCAAAGGCCGCGTACCGTCCCGTACCACCCGGGCGTTAATTATCGGACTCACAACGGCAAGTGCGGCGCGGCCGCTCATCATCCACGCCTACGCGCGCGGGCACAACGAAGCGCATGCACCGGTAACGATCGTCTCCCCGGCAGTAGTAGGCGTTCAGCAGCGCTGATATCGGGCGCCCTCAGCGGTTGCGTGTCACGTCCGCGGTGAAGTTTGTCATGGCAGTCAATTCTAAACACGTCGTATACGCGCAGAGCCGTCCATGTCCAGGGACAAAATGCGAAAAGCCCGCCGGCATTACGCCTGGCGGGCTTTTCGTCTAATAATGTGGCACCGACCTACTCTCGAGGGACCCTGCGGTCCGACTACCATCGGCGCTGGTGGGCTTAACTGCCGTGTTCGGGATGGGAACGGGTGGGACCCCACCGCTATGAGCGCCACAAACTTGATCCCCACGCAGACGTCGAGCCGGAGCTCCAGACGATCTGGTGGGAAAGCTGCATACAGAAGAACTTTCAGTGCTAAATCATGTTCGAAAGCGTAAGTCTTGTAAAAAATTCCGGGCGATTAGTACCGGTTAGCTCCGACGATTACTCGCCTTCCACTTCCGGCCTATCAACGTGGTAGTCTACCACGACCCTTCACTCTTACGAGATCGAATTCTCATCTTGGAGTCAGTTTCGCGCTTATATGCTTTCAGCGCTTATCTGGTCCGAACATAGCTACCCGGCTATGCTCCTGGCGGAACAACCGGTTCACCAGAGGTTCGTTCAACCCGGTCCTCTCGTACTAGGGTCGACACTCCTCAAAATTCTAACGCCCACGGCGGATAGGGACCGAACTGTCTCACGACGTTCTGAACCCAGATCGCGTACCGCTTTAATGGGCGAACAGCCCAACCCTTGGGACCTACTACAGCCCCAGGATGCGACGATCCGACATCGAGGTGCCAAACCTCCCCGTCGATGTGGCATTCTGTAATCACTTACAGCCTAGACTATACCTTCATCTCTTTCGAGAGCACTACGTATTATGGAAGTCTTAAATTTCGCCCCGCCCTTCGACAAGCTCAGGGTGACGCGAGTGAACAACCATCCAGCACCCGGTGTGCTGAGTCGTTACAGGGAACATTCACGAGGCGTGCCTCAATTGAAGTTTAGCCCGTCTGTTAAAACGGTGAATGTTCTTCCCTCGGTATTGCCCTAGCGCTTTTGGCAGCGCATGGGTTTCACCGATATGAGTAGTGAGTTTGCCGCTCGATCGCTCGAGCGGAGAGCCCTAATTGACTCTTGGGGGAGATAAGCCTGTTATCCCCAGAGTAGCTTTTATCCGATAAGCGACGGCCCTTCCATTCGGTACCGCCGGATCACTTTGTCCTGCTTTCGCACCTGCTCGACTTGTCTGTCTCGCAGTCAAGCTCCCTTTTGCCAATGCACTCTAATGAACGGTTTCTGACCGTTCTGAGGGAACCTTTGAGCGCCTCCGTTACTCTTTAGGAGGCGACCGCCCCAGTCAAACTGCCCACCTGACCATGTCTTGCCACCAGATAATGGCGGTCAGTTAGAAGCCCAAGATTTTCAGGGTGGTATCCCAACGTTGGCTCCCCGTAAGCTAGCGCCCACGGATCATCGCCTCCCACCTATCCTGTACAGAAAATCTCAGACCCCAAGATCAGGATACAGTAAAGCTTCATGGGGTCTTTCCGTCCTGCCGCGGGTAACCAGCATCTTCACTGGTACTGCAATTTCGCCGGGTTCCCCATTGAGACAGCGCCCAAGTCGTTACTCCATTCGTGCAGGTCGGAACTTACCCGACAAGGAATTTCGCTCACTTTTCTTCTGACGCTTTCACGCCAGAGTGGACTCTATCTTCATCCAGCAAGAGAATCGCGCGCGATTCAACTTATCCCTGGAGCTCAGCGTATAGTCTCTGAGGATCCCCCTGACGTAAGGCCAGAGGTTTCCTGCGGATTGTCCAATCCCAAACCATTTTTACTGCTCGTCGAAAATACTTCTAACGAGTTAGTAGGTTGGGCTCTCAGGATGTTCCCGCATATAGCCGAGTTTTCGTCCGCACATTACTGTGTGGTGAGGCAACGATATAGTTGTTACCTTAGGACGGTTATAGTTACCGCCGCCGTTTACTGGGGCTTCAGATCAAAGCTTCGCTTGCGCTAACCTCTCCCTTTAACCTTCCAGCACCGGGCAGGAGTCAGCCCCTATACGTCCGCTTTCGCGTTCGCAGAGACCTGTGTTTTTGTTAAACAGTCGCTTGGGCCTATTTTTTGCAACCGCCCTCAGCTTTCGTCGTAAAGACTAGACCAAAAGCGGCACCCCTTCTCCCAAAGTTACGGGGTCAATTTGCCGAGTTCCTTAACAGGGATTCTCCCGTGGCCTTAGCATGCTCTGCCAGTCTACCAGTGTCGGTGTACGGTACGGGCACCTATAATGCTATCTAGAGACTTTTCTTGGAAGCGTAGAGTCTGTCACTTCGCGTCCGAAGACGCTCGTATTCACTTCTCGGAGTTAGCCACACGGATTTGCCTATGTGACCCCCTACCAGCTTAAACGCACATATCCATCAGTGCGCTGACATATCTTCCTCCGTCATCCCTTCGATTCATTGGCTTGTACGAACACCAAAAACCACTCCGTTTAAAGAGCGGTTTGCAATGTTCGGACAAGTCAAAACGCTTATCGGTGGTAGCAGAATATGAACTGCTTGTGCATCGCCTACGCTTCTCAGCCTCGGCTTAGCTCCCGACTCACCCTGAGACGATTGACGTTGCTCAGGAAACCTTAGACTTCCGGCCAGAGAGGTTCTCACTCTCTTTTATCGCTACTTATACCTGCATTCGCACTTGTAGTTCGTCCAGCAGTCCTCACGGTCTGCCTTCAGCCTACGCTACAACGCTCCCCTACCGATCCATGTTTGAACATAAATCCCAAAGCTTCGGTTTGATACTTGAGCCCCGTTGAATTTTCGGCGCCCCATCACTCGACTAGTGAGCTATTACGCACTCTTTCAAGGGTGGCTGCTTCTAAGCCAACCTCCTAGTTGTCTATGCGACGAGACTTCCTTTACCACTGAGTATCAATTAGGGACCTTAGCTGTTGGTCTGGGCTGTTTCCCTTTTGACAATGGAGCTTATCCCCCACTGTCTGACTGCTGAAATGTTCGCCGCGGTATTCGGAGTTTGATGGGGTTCGGTAAGCCGGTAAGCCCCCTAGCCCTGTCAGTGCTCTACCCCCACGGGTTAAATTTCAACGCTAGTCCTCAAACTATTTCGGGGAGAACCAGCTATCTCCGAGCTCGATTGGCTTTTCACCCCTATCCACAAGTCATCCAATGTTTTTTCAACAACAACAGGTTCGGCCCTCCACATG
>JALZBM010000260.1 GCA_030947385.1 Vulcanimicrobiota bacterium | reverse complement strand
GTTCTGCTGGGCCCAGCGTCGATTTCCGTCCATAATGACCGCAACATGATGCGGCGCGGCGGCGCTGACCGGAATGTGAAGAGCCATTGCGTTAACTTTGTACCACAAAGTTAACGGCGGTGCAACCTCCGCGTCCCGATTGCCGCTCTCGCCAAGCGGAACGCGCGGCCGCTCTCGCAAACCATCGCCTCCCAATGGATCAAGGTTATTATCGCTACCCGACGATCGCCGGCGACCGCATCGTCTTCGTTTGCGAAGGCGACTTGTGGGCCGTACCCGCCGGCGGAGGCGAAGCCTCACGGCTCACGGTTACACCCGGCCAGTGTTCCACCCCGCGGCTCTCCCCGGACGGGAAATGGATCGCGTTTTTTGCCGACGATGAAGGCCACCAGGAGCTGTACGTCATGCCGGCCGGCGGCGGTCCGCCGCAACGCATGACGCACTTCGGCGCGACGATGGGCGCCGTGAGCACGTGGAGCGCCGACAGCCGGACGATTTACTTCACGAGCAACCGCAACGCGTGGTACGAGCGAGAGACGCGCGGATTCGAAATCGCGCGCGACGGCCAAGCGCGCGAACTGGGCATCGGGCACTTCAAGTCGATGTCGGTCGGACCGAAAACCGCGTTCGTCATCGGGCGCAATAGCGACGACTGCGCACGCTGGAAACGCTACCGCGGCGGCACCGCGGGCGATTTGTGGATCGATGCGCATGGAACCGGAACATTCGAACGGTTAATTTCCCTAAACGGCAATCCCGTATGGCCGATGTGGGTCGGCGGCCGCATCTATTTTGTGGACGACCATGAAGGCATCGGCAACCTCTACTCGTGTTTGACGGACGGAAGCGACCTGCGCCGCCATACGAACGAAACCGAGTATTACGCGCGCTTTCCATCGACCGACGGTACGCGCATCGTATATGCCGCCGGCGGCGAAATTCGACTGCTCGATCTGGAAAACGATACGGTAACGAGCGTCCCCATCAGCGCGGCGTCGGCGGCGCCGCAAACCGCGCGGCGTTTCGTCCAAGCCGCCGACGAACTCGAACACTTCGCACCGCATCCGGAGGGTACGGGCCTCGCGATCGTCGCGCGCGGGCAGCCGTTTACGATGCCCTATTGGGAAGAAGCCGTCATTCATCACGGTCAAGGCAGCCAGACGCGCTACCGCTTAACGGAGTGGATGGGGTGCGCAAACCGCTTCGTGTGCGTGAGCGACGGTGCCGGTTACGAGCGCATCGAGATGCACCAGACGGACGCACCCGACAAACCGCGCGTCATTACGAAGTCCGACATCGGCCGCGTGAGCGATCTTGCGGTTTCGCCATGCGACGATTGCATTGCGGTCGCCAACCACCGCCACGAACTGCTGCTCATCGATCCCGCAAGCGGTGCCGTCCGCGTGGTAGACAAGAGCAACGGACACCGCGTTACCGACCTCGCCTTCTCTCCGGATGGCCGCTGGATTGCCTATTGCTGGTGGCCGACGAACGACACGTCGATTATTCGCATTTGCAAGGTGAAGTCGGGCAAGACTCACGACGTAACGCCGGTGTTGCGGACGGATTGTGCCCCCGCGTGGGATCCGCAAGGCAAATATTTGTTCTTTATTTCGACGCGTGACTTTCATCCGGTGTACGACGCCTTACAATTCGACTTGAGCTTTCCACAGGCGATGCGACCGTTTGTCGTCACGCTACGCGACGACGTGCCTTCGCCCTTTCTTCCCAAGCCGCGGCCCATCCACCGCGACGACGAACACGAACGCGAAAGTGAAGAACGGCGCAAAAAAGAGGTGGTCGCAATCGATATCGACTTTGAGGGAATCACGGGGCGCGTTCTCGGCTTTCCGGTCGACGAGGGTGCGTACGACCAGATCGTAGCGACCAAAAATCGCGTGCTCTTCACACGCTTTGAAGTGCGCGGATTGCGTCCGGCAGGCAATAACTTCGATGAAGACGACGAAGCCGGAACGCTTCTCGCTTACGATTTCGATCAGATGCGGCTGGCGACGCTCGCTCAAGACGTCAGCGAAATGCGCCTGGCGGCAGATCAGCGCACGCTGCTCTATCGTTCCCACGACCGGTTGCGCGCGATCGACGCGCAGGGCGATTTGCCCGAAGACGGCGACGACAACAAACCGGGCAGCGAACCCGGGCGCAAGAGCGGCTGGATCGACCTCGACCGCGTAAGCGTGCAAGTGCAGCCTCGCGCCGAATGGGCCCAAATGTACCGCGAAGCGTGGCGCTTACAGCGCGAGCAATTCTGGATCGAAGATATGTCGGACGTGGATTGGCAGCATGTGTTTGAGCGGTACAACCGCGTCCTTCCGCGCGTTCGCACGCGCCTTGAGTTATCGGATCTTATTTGGGAGATGCAAGGGGAACTCGGCACCTCGCACGCCTACGAATTCGGAGGCGACGTGCGCGTTCCGCCGCAATATTCGCAAGGTTTTCTGGGCGCCGACCTCTGCTGGGACGAACGTGAAGGCGGATACCGCATCGACCGCATCTACCGCGGCGATTCGTGGAATCGCGATACCGACTCTCCACTCGCCGAGCCCGGCACCGGCGTGCGCGAAGGCGACGTCATCACCGCAATCGGCGGCAAGCGTCTAACGCACACCTTCACTCCCGAAGAAGCGCTCGTGAACACGGCCGAACGCGAGGTTGCGCTCACGGTCGAAGGCAAAAAATCGACGGAAAAACGTGTGCTCGTCAAGACGCTCGCGGACGAACGCGCGCTGCGTTACCGCGCTTGGGTCGAAAACAATCGGCGGTACGTGCATGAAAAAACGGACGGCAAAGTCGGTTACATCCATATTCCGGACATGGGACCGTGGGGATTTTCTGAATTTCATCGCGGCTTCTTATCCGAATTTGACCGGCAAGGCTTGATCGTCGACGTTCGATACAATCGCGGCGGACACGTCTCGCCGTTGCTGCTGGAAAAACTCGCGCGCAAACGAGTTGGTTACGACATCTCCCGCTACGGGCCCGCACAGCCGTATCCACCCGAATCCGTAGGTGGCGCGATGGTCGCGATGACCAATCAGTTTGCCGGTTCGGACGGCGATATATTTAGTCACTGTTTCAAACTCTATAAACTCGGACCGCTGGTCGGCAAACGCACCTGGGGCGGCGTCATCGGCATAAACCCGTACCACCGCCTCGTCGACGGCACGATAACCACGCAACCGGAATTTTCATTCTGGTTCGTCGACGTGGGCTGGGGCGTCGAGAATTATGGCACCGATCCAGACTACAATATCGACATTGCGCCGCACGACTATCGCGAGGGGAACGACCCGCAGATGATGAAGGCGCTGGAACTTATCGCACAGGGTGCAAAGGAGTTCCATGATCCGCGCCCGGTCATCACGACGCGTCCGTCACTAAAATTGCCGTAGGGAACCTATTGAACCGTTACCGTCCCGGTCATTCCCTCGCCTGCATGGAACAGGCAGTAGTATGTGTAGGTCCTGT
>JALZBM010000011.1 GCA_030947385.1 Vulcanimicrobiota bacterium | reverse complement strand
CCATCGTTTTCACGCCCGCGGCCTTTTGAATCGCGCGAACGTCGCTATGGTACGATGGATGTTCCGCGAGTAGCGCTTCACCAAAGGTGCGGCCGTCGAATGCTTTATGCCATTCGTCCGGCCCGATGAGCCTTCGCGCGAGCGTGTAGCCGTTCGTATGAAGGCCGACGGCCGGTAAACCGATGATCGCATCGTTCGCCACCACGTCATCGGGCCTCGGCACACGATCGACATCAACCACGCCGACGATCGTACCCGCGAGATCGAAGTGATCGGGCGCGTAGAGGCCGGGCATCTCCGCCGTTTCGCCACCGAGCAGCGCACAGCTATTTTTTTCGCACGCGCGGTGCACGCCGCCGACAATTTGCGCCGCGACTTGCGGATCGAGTTTTCCGACCGCAAGGTAATCGAGAAAGAACAACGGATCGGCATTGACGACGAGGATGTCGTTGACGCAGTGATTGACCAAATCGGCGCCGACGGTGTCGTAAACGCGCATTTCCGCAGCGATAAGGATTTTGGTGCCGACACCGTCTGCGGAAGCAACCAGGGCTCGGCTGCCGTTTCCAGGCAACCGGAAAAGGCCGCCAAAACCGCCGAGCGCGTCCAGTTGGTCCGGGTGCCGCCAGCCGCCCGTGACGTCTTTATAACGGCGGACCGCATCGTTTCCCGCCTCGATATCAACCCCGGCGCGCGCGTACGCATCGGTCATAAAGGGCACCGCGTAATCCGCGCACAATCCAATCTAGCTGCCATTTTGGGCATCATTCACCATTCGAAAGGTTGACCATGCAAGTTCGTGTCGTCACTGACGCGCCCGGTTCTGTTCGCGCGGGTGCACTCGTCGTTCCGGTTTTTTCGAACGAATCCGGGTTAGATGGAACCGCAAAGGCAATCGACGGCGCACTTCGTGGAGCGCTCTCCGACATTTGTGGCAGCGAGAACAAAGGCAAGCTTGCAGAGATGACGCTCGTTCATGCCAAGGACAAGAATTTTAAGCGCGTGCTCGTGGTTGGTCTAGGCGACCGGACAAAATTCGAGCCCTTCATGCTCGCCCGCTACGCCGGCGCCGCCGTACGCTATCTCGGTAAGCGGGGCTTGAGCGAGGTTGCATTTGCACTTCCAGACGTCGTCAAAGGCAACGAAAGTGTCGCCGCCTCGTTCATCGTTGAAGGAGCGCTCGGCGGCACGATCGACACGACGATCTATCAAAACGAGCCCGATAAAATTATCGGAATCGACAAGCTTTCGATTCTTGCCGGCAAGTTGGACAAAAAGGCGCTCGAAGCAGGCGCTAAGCGCGGCGAGATTTTAGGCGAAGCCGTTAACACCGCGCGCCGCATGGCGCTCACTCCGGCCAACGATATGACGCCTACGCACATGGCCAAGCGCGCGACCGAACTGGCCAAAAAAACCGGCCTCGGCATCGAAGTACTCGACGAAGACGCGATGAAGCGGCTCGGCATGGGTTCGTTGCTCGGCGTTTCGCGCGGCAGCGACGAGCCGGCGAAAATGATCGTGCTCAGCTACGACGGCAATCCCAGAAGCAAGGAGCGCCTGGCGCTCGTCGGCAAGGGCCTGACGTTCGATTCCGGCGGTATCTCCATCAAACCCGCCGAGAACATGCACGAAATGAAGTACGATATGTGCGGCGGCGCTGCGGTCATTGCCGCGATGTCGGCCATCGCGCAACTCAAACCGAAAATCAACGTGCTCGGCATCGTTCCATCGAGCGAAAATCTTCCCGGCCCGCGTGCAATGAAGCCCGGCGATATTCTGCGTGCGATGAACGGCAAGACGATCGAAGTCATCAACACCGATGCCGAAGGCCGTCTGATCTTGGCCGACGCGCTGTGCTACGCAAATAAACTCGGTGCGACAAGAATTATCGATGCCGCAACGCTGACGGGAGCCTGCGTCGTTGCACTCGGCCACGCGGCGAGCGCCGCGATGGGGAATGACGAGGCGTTCTTGCAACAATTCCTCGCGACGTCCCAATCCACGGGAGAACGCTACTGGGCCATGCCATTGTACGAAGACTACGCAACGGCAACCAAAAGCGAGATCGCAGATCTGCGCAACTCCGCCGGACGCGCGGCCGGCAGCCTCACGGCCGGTTCGTTTCTCAAAGCATTCGTCGCCCAAACGCCGTGGATCCATCTCGACATCGCCGGCACGGCCTATTTAGATAGCGAATCCGCATGGCAAGCCAAAGGTCCGACCGGCACGCCCGTTCGCGCATTCGTATCGTACGTCGAAGCACTCGCAAACGGAAAACCACCCTCCAAATAAATTCGTCATCGGTGCGGGACCCGGGAGCGAGCGTTGCGGGGTCGAAGAACTCGTTTACCGTGTCCCTCACCGATAGCACCCCATATAACGTCCAGGCTCCCCCGGGTGCTCCCAGCAAAAAAACCGCAGTCCGGCGCGTTACCGCCGGCAGCATAACCCGCCGCAAAGGCGAGCAGCCTTTCGCCGTCATCACCGCCTATGACGCTCCATTTGCACGCTATGCCGAAGAGGCCGGCATCGACATCATTCTGGTCGGCGACAGCCTCGGAATGGTTGTCCTCGGCTACGAATCAACGACGAGCGTGACGCTCGACGACATGCTGCATCATACCGCAGCCGTGAGGCGCGGCTCGTCGCGGGCGCACATCGTCACGGATCTTCCGTTCGGCACCTATCAGGCCAGTGACGCCGATGCCATCCGTGCCGCCGCCCGGGTCGTGCAAGAAGGCGGCGCAACCTCCGTCAAAATTGAAGGCGGCGTCCGCGCTGCGAATCGCATCAAAGCGATTACCGGTGCGGGTATTCCCGTGATGGGACACATCGGTGTGCTTCCACAAACGGCGGGGCTGGGACCGGGCTTCAAAATACGCGGCAATCACGACGCCTTACTTGCCGATGCGCAAGCGGTGCAGGAAGCCGGCGCGTACGCCGTCGTTTTAGAAGTCGTCGATCATCAAATCGCTGCGGAGATTACGCGCACGTTACGCATTCCGACTATCGGCATCGGCTCCGGAGCGCACTGCGACGGGCAAGTGCTCGTATTGCACGACGTGCTGGGATTGTATCCGGATACGCCTTCATTTGCCAAGCGCTATGACGATTTGCACGCGCGAGCGGTTGAAGCGCTCTCGCAGTACGCGCAGAACGTCAAAGACAAACTTTTTCCAGTGGAGTAGCGGCTAGACCGCGAGTTCGCGCGCCTTGTAGGCGGCCGGGACGTTGGGGTATTCACCGGTAAGACACCCTAAGCACATCTCTTCTTTTTTGCGCCCGGTCGCGCGCACGAGGCCGTCCAAGCTCAAATAACCCAGAGAATCGGCGCCGATCTTTTTGCGAATTTCTTCGACCGAATAATTTGCGGCGATCAGTTCGTCGTACGAAGCCATATCGACGCCGAGAAAGCATGGATGTTTGATGGGTGGCGAGGTGACGCGCACGTGCACTTCCGTGGCTCCGGCTTCGCGCAGCAACTCGACGATACGCGGAGTGGTTGTGCCACGGACAATCGAGTCGTCGACGACGACGACGCGCCGGCCACGTAAATTTTCGGCGACGGGATTGAACTTTAGCTGCACGCCGCGCGCGCGCATCGTCTGATCGGGGCTAATGAACGTCCGGCCGATGTAACGGTTTTTGATTAAGCCCTCGACGTACGGCAAACCGCTTTGCGCCGCATAACCGATACCGCCGGGGATCGCGGAGTCCGGGACGGCCATCACAACATCGGCGTCAACCGGATGCTCTTTTGCCAGCTCTTTGCCCATTTCGTGACGCGCGACGTAAATCGTGCGTCCGTTCAGCGTGGAGTCCGGGCGCGAAAAATAAATATACTCGAACATGCACAAACCCGTGGCTTCTTCCGTGGGCACGACGATACTGGTCAGGCCGGTTTTGTCGATTTTGATGATTTCGCCAGGGGCAAGTTCGCGAACGTATTTCGCGCCGAGCGTGGCAAGGGCGCACGATTCCGACGCGACAACGTAGCCGCCTTCGCCATACGTGCCCAGGCACAACGGCCGCACGCCCCAGGGATCCCGGAACGCATAGAGTTGATCGCGCGTGCAGAGCACGACGGAATACGCGCCGCGCGCCCGATCCATAATTGAAGCGATGCGCTCCATCATCGGACCATGGGACTCGACGATAACTTTTGCAAATACTTCGGAATCTGATGACGCCTGTAAAATTGTCGACGGGGAGAGGGAATCGCGAAGTTCGTCCGTGTTGGTAAGATTGCCGTTGTGTGCGAAGGCGAAGTCGCCGATCTCGGTGGTTTCGAGTAACGGTTGCGCGTTGACGACGACGGATGAGCCGCTCGTGGAGTAGCGTGTATGACCCACCGCGATGTGGCCGCCGAGGCCGGCTAAAATCTCTTCATCGAAGATCGCGGAGAGCAAGCCCATCTCGCGATGCGATGTGATCGTGCCCCCGTCCGAAACGGCGATGCCGGCGGATTCCTGACCGCGGTGCTGGAGCGCGTACAGGCCAAAGAACGCCAGGCGTGCGGCGTCGTGGCCGGGCGCAAAAATTCCGGTTACTCCGCACATGTTAGTCCGGTCCGCCTCGCCGCATCATCACCCATTCTAACACCGATGCAGAGTCCCCGGGTGCAGCATCGGTCAGTCCCGGCTGCGCCCTCCTCCGAAGATCTGCAGCAGGGCGAGAAAGATGTTAATCGCGTCCAGGTAGAGCTGGACGGCCATTTGCACCGGGGTGTACCCGTCGCCACCGGCCTTGATCCGCGTGAAATCAATCAAGGTGATCAACGTAAAAATTGCAAGCGTGGCCCAAGCAAATACGGTGGGATGGACCCAATGCGTGAAGGCGGAGACGATTCCCACCAGCACGAGGGCAAGCAGCGCAACGAACGCGATTCCGGAAAAACGCCGGAAATCGATGCTCGTTGCATAGACGATCGTGGCCAGAGCCAGCATTCCTAGACCCGTCGTCATGGCCGCCTGATAGACGACCGCCGGACCGATAACGCTGATATATCGGCCGATGACGGGGCCGATCCAAACGCCCATCAGGAACGTAAAAAGGTAATACAGCGTGAGGGCGAGCGGCTCGTTTTCGCGGACCGCATTGATCGCGAAAAGGAGGATGAATCCCGCGATGAAAGCGGCCCAACCCAAAATGCTTCCCGGCGCCAAGCCTTGGAAAAAATACGAGGCCGCAGCCGTAACCAGTAAGCCCAAGCCGGTAATGCCGAGCACCTGACCGAGCAGGGTGGGGGTGGATGCCGCGTGGACCCTGCCCGCGGCGCGATACGTCATTGCCATACGTGCTATTCTAACCGCCGCCCCCGCCAAAAGTTACGCTTGCTTGCGAATCGAACATACGTTCGCACTTCGCTAATCTAAACCGTAAGTCGTAAGTTTGGTCAATTCTCGCGAACCGGTTATTCGGCTACCGTCCCAACTGAACTGAATGTAGGCCTCTACGCGGCAGCGCGTGATGAGTCGCGGCCGGAAGGCTGCAACGCAGGTTCCGCCCGCCCGGCGCACGCTGTTGAAAACAATCCCGTCGACGACGTTTTCGCCATACCGTTTGGCCCCGTACTGCTGCGATGCGGTGTAGTCGACCGGATCGTAAATCTTGGAGCGCATGCCCTTGCCGGTTACGTCATCGTACGATCCCGCGATCGTGGCGACGTAGGCGCGTTTATCGTGAACGCCGCTCGGCTCATGCCACTCACGCAAACGCGTTTCGGTGTGATAACGCGACTCGTGCACCGCCGTGGTCAGATCGTGGGCGCCGTAGTAGACGCCGTAGGTTCCGTCGCAGAATCGTCCCGGGCCGGAATAGGCAAACGAAGCCATCACCGGCGTCGTGCCGGGACCGCTTATGCGATCTTGCGGACGTACCTTACGGAAATCACCCGCCGCAAGGAGCGCCCGCGGGTTAGTCAGCGCTTCAAGTTGCAGTAATTGTTCGAGGTTTGCGCTATCGCAAATCCGGTCGTAGATGCTGCGGGTTGGGTAGATGGTGGAAATCAGACGATAGCTTTTCGACCACCGGATCCTTCTTACCAACCCCGTTCGCTGTCGAGATACCGGCGTACGTCAACGATGTGCTCGAGTCCGCCGGCGAGCATATAGTCGAGCGCGCTTGCACCCTTGAAAAGCGCGGCATCGTTTGGGCGCCTGACCCACTTGTCGGCGGATTCGGGACGCGGAAGCAAGATGTTAATGGACTTGTAGATCCCGAGAAGATGCGAGACCCGGTCGAGTTGATCGCGTTGCAGGCGGGCACTTTGCGGGCCTTTGACCCACTTATAAAACGTCGACTCCGGGATCGAACCGAGCAGCGTACGCTGCTCGAGCGCCGTCAGACCCCACAGCCCCGCGATGCGAAAAAACGTCACGAGCGCGATGCTCGAGAGCCGTTCGGTTGCTTCGGAAATTCTTGCGTGGGCTAGGGCCATGGGCGTGTCCCCCGATCGGAGTTATTCTAATTATAGAGCATCGTGTCAAATTACTCCATAACTGGAACCGGCCTAAGACGTGCTTTCCACGATTCCTGCGATATCCCGCCGGTAGGTTAGCGATGCACCCGCGCTGTCGAGGCGCTTCGAAATTTCGTCCACGGCCTCGTATGCGGCAATCCGCGCAGTCTGTACGGTATCTCCCGTTGCGGTCACCGTCATAACGCGCCCGCCGTTGACGTCCACCTTATCGTCCTTGATCGCCGAACCACCCCAAAATGCTTGCGCTCCGCCTTTGAGCGTAATGTCGACGGGCAGCCCCGAAAGCGGCGTACTGGTTTTTGGATAATCGCCGGTGGCCAGCACGACACCCACGCACGCCTGTTCGGACACCCCGGCAATGCTCGCATCCAGCGCGCCGTCCGCCGCCGATTTTAGCAGCTCCGCGAAATCGCCGGTCATCCGGGGCATCATCACTTGCGTTTCCGGATCGCCGAACCGCACGTTAAACTCGATAACCGACGGACCGCTCTTGGTCCACATCAAGCCGCAGTACAGCACGCCGATGTACGTTTCGCCTTCGGCGAGCAACCCGCGCAGCACGGGTGAGAGAATTTTGCCGCGCACTTGATCGAACATATCGTCCGGAAAACCCGACGGCGGCGAATACGCGCCCATGCCGCCGGTGTTCGGTCCCGTATCGCCGTCGCCCGCGCGCTTGTAGTCGCATGCCGCCGCAATCGGAAGCATCGCGCGCCCGTCGCTGATTGCAAAAACGCTGACTTCACGGCCTTCGAGCTTCTCCTCGAGCAAAATGCCGGTGCCGCCACCGGGCACGCGATTGTTTTTGTACCACCCGGTCACGACGGCGCGTGCGGTTTGCGGATCGTCCGTAACGACGACGCCTTTGCCGGCAGCCAGTCCGTCGGCTTTCACGACGCAGCCGCCCTTCCACGCTTCGAGCGCCTTCAGTGCGGTGTCGAGCGTATGCACCACGACGGCATTCGCGGTTGGGACCGAATGGCGTTCCATAAAACGCTTAGAGAAAATCTTGCTTGATTCCAAGCGTCCGCCGGAGCGGCCGGGACCGAAAACGGGAATCCCGCGTTCGCGCAATTGATCGCCCACGCCCGCGGCAATCGCCGTTTCGGGACCGAGCACGACGAGATCGATGTTGTTATCGACGCACATGTGCGCGAGTTTTTTACCGTTGGTCGCGGGAACGGCCCAATTTTCTCCGCGGGATGCCGTACCCGCATTTCCGGGCGCTGCGAAAATCGCCGAACACGACGGCGACTGCGCCAAACGCCACGAGAGCGCGTCTTCACGCGCTCCGTTACCGACTACTAAAATTCGCATGTCTTCCTATTGCCGGCCTACGACTGCCCACAGATGACTCATCACTCCCATTCCACCGTAGACGGCGGCTTGGAGGTGATGTCGTATGCGACCCGGTTGACGCCCGTTACTTCGTTGACGATGCGCGTGCTGATGCGTTCAAGCAACGCATGGGGCAGGCGTGCCCAATCTGCCGTCATCCCGTCTTCGCTCGTGATTGCACGCACGGCGACGAGGTTTGCATACGTTCGCCCGTCGCCCATGACGCCGACGCTCATTAACGGCGTCAAGACGGCAAAGTATTGCCACGGCATGGGATCGAGCGCCGCCGCCTCGATCTCCTCGCGCACGATTGCGTCGGCGTCCCGTAAAATCGTCAGCCGGTCTTCCGAGACCGCTCCAAGAACGCGCACGGCCAGGCCCGGTCCGGGAAAGGGCTGGCGCGCAACGATCTGCGGCGGCAAACCTAAGACCCGCCCGACTTCGCGCACTTCATCTTTAAATAAAGACCGCAGGGGTTCGATAAGCCGTAACGCCATCGTTTCCGGCAGGCCACCCACATTGTGGTGGGACTTGATTTTGTGACCGGCTTTTGATTGTGGCGTCTTGGATTCGATCACGTCGGGATAGAGCGTGCCTTGCACCAAGAACTGCACGTTATCGATTCTGCCCGCTTCTTCTTCAAAGATTTTGATGAATTCGTGGCCGATACGAATGCGCTTTTCTTCGGGGTCGACGATACCATCCAGCCGCTCTAGAAACCGCGCGCGTGCATCGACGGCGATAACGTTGAGATGCATGACGTCGCGGAAGGCTTCAACGACGAGTTCGGCCTCGTTTTTGCGAAGCAATCCGTTGTCCACAAAGACGCACGTAAGCTGCTCGCCGATGGCGCGCGAAACGAGCGTTGCCGCGACGGCTGAGTCCACGCCACCGCTGAGCGCGCAAATAACCTTGGCGCTCCCGACCTTCGCGCGAATCTCCGCGATGGCGGTATCGACGAACGAATCCATTTTCCATTCCGCGCGAATGCCCGCAACGTTATGCAAAAAGTTTTCAAGGACCGCTTTTCCGTGGTCGGTGTGAACGACTTCAGGATGAAACTGCACGCCGTACATCTTGCGCTCGTCATCGGCCATGGCAGCGTCGCGGCAAGTCTTTGTTGAAGCGATACGCTCGAACCCCGGCGGAAGCTTGACGACGGTGTCACCGTGCGACATCCAGACGCGCGAATCGGACGGAACGCCTTCGAGCAACGGCGATTTTTTCTCGATTCGAAGCTGCGCGGGACCATATTCGCGATGATCGAGGGGCACGAGCGTGCCGCCGAGGTCGCGCGCGATGAGTTGCATGCCGTAGCAAATTCCAAGCACCGGCAACCCGCTTTGCAAGATCGCCGGATCCAACGCCGGCGCGTCGGGTACGAGCACGCTTTCGGGACCGCCCGTGAGAATGATCGCCGCCGGATTGCGCGCGGCAAGAACGCTCCAAGGCGTATCGTGAGGAACGATTTCGCAATAGACATTTGCTTCGCGCGTTCGCCGCGCGATCAGCTGGCTGTACTGCGCGCCGAAGTCCAGAATGAAAACCGTGGCCGGCGCGACCTGCGCCGACCGCCCTGCCTGTGCCGGGGAAATCATTCGCCTAGCTTCTTCATCACGCTGCGAACTCCATCGTCGCCAACGACGGGCGAGCTATGTCGCTTCGAAGTAAGCCATGGGCACCGTCAACCCGAGGCCGTCGCGCACCGCCAGACGATCCAGCCGTTCTTCGAGCGCGGCAAAAGTCGCAGCCTGACGAGGGGGTTCGACCGCATCTTTCCACGCGTCGAGAAATGCCTGTTTGGTGAAAGAGTGCCCCAAAAACGCGCCCGCGTTTGCGAACCGCATCTTCAACATCCGGCGCTCGAGTTTTAAGACCGTAAACCCGCACGCTGCCAACTGCTGTTTGCCTTCTTGTGCGGTCGAACGGCTGCGCTCTTGGGCCTCCAGCCGTTCGAGCGCTGCGGCATCGTTCAAAGCGCTGAGCGTTTCGCGGAACGCGGTATACACTTCGCTCATGTGGCCGTAAAGATTTGTCGTCAGCGCCAGTATAGCGCCGGGTTTGAGCACGCGGCGGCATTCGCGAATTACCGCATCGCGATCCGTGAAGTTGTTAAGACCGAGATTTGAGACGATGAGATCGAAAAAATCATCTTCAAAAATCAGCGCCGACGCGTCGCCTTGCTCGAACGTCACGTTGCGCACCCCGCGCGTGCGCGCCTTAAATCGCGCGCGCTCCAGAAATACCTCGCTCGTGTCGATGCCGTGAACGTGCGAGCCTTCACCGAGCCGTTCGGCAAGTTCCAGGGTGGGAAATCCGGTCCCACAGCCGGCATCTAGGGCAATGCAGGGAGAAACAAATGGAACGAAATCGAGCATCAGCAGCCCAAACGCTGCGGACCACAGTGACGTTTCATCCAGCGCACTCGCGCCGTCGCTGCTCTCGAGATCTATGTCAACACCTCGTCCAGGCGCTTCGTGTCGCGGGCAAACACGACTTCCATTGCGATTCGCTCGCCCACCGAGACATCGCGACGCCAGCGATACGCCGAATAGGGCGTAAACCGCGTTCCCGGGGAACCCGGGATTCGCAGCGACACGTCGTAGCAAACGAATTCCTTTGGCGGTCCCGCAACGATGATACATTGGAGCGCAAACGGTCCGATGACGCCGGGCGGGTTTGCAGCACGGGCGGCTTCTACGAACCGGTCGCCCATTTCGAAAGCCTTTTCCAACATCGATTCGGTTAGCGTTGCCGCGATGTGGCCCGCTTCTTCCATACGCATCGGAATATTTGCAACAGCTGAAAGGGCGGACGGAGGCACGTTGCGCAAACCGTCAACGTTGGTTTGGCGTCGCGTATCGGTGCCGCACAGTTCGAGTTCCCCCAAAATGGGCGAATAGAAAAAATTTAAATTAACGGAGGGGCCGAGCGCGTATTCCTCGATCACCGCACCCTGCAGGCCCTCCTCGTTCAGCATCCCGTCCTTGATGAGCTGTTGCGATACCGCTGTGTATTCGGCCGGCGAAGTGCACAGAAAAAATGCGCGCTCGAACGAGACTTTGGCGTGCGGCGCCTTCACCATGACCAACCGGTCGATCTCTGCCGGTGATTTGAATTGCAACGGATGCCGGATTTTCGCCATTGCAAGCAGCGAATATTGATTGTGCTCTTCATCGCGTTCTTCGGCGCGCAAAAGCCTGCGGTTTCCGAACATCGGTACGAGCATGCCGCGCTCGATTTCGTCGTAGCTGTATTTTTGGTGCAGGTAGACTTCGAACGAACGGTTGGCAAGAAAGATAACGTTCTTTGCGAGCAGCCGCTCTTGTACATCGGGATCGAGCAAGTCGGTAAAGTCTTCAAGTGCGAGCGTTTCGTCCACGCAGCCGCGGACGGGATCGCCGTTGCGAGCAAAATACTTATCGTACGTCTTCTCCCGCCCCCGCGCCGTTACGACTAGGTTGTGCAGGCCCTGAGCGCGCGCGCCGAACGCTACTTCGAGTGCCGAGTGGCTCCCGATGGAGCATAAGGTCAGGCTGCTTGCGTCGTACCGGTTGAGAGCTGCGGCAACGTCATTTTGACTCACCTCGCGGGTTTAAGACGAAAGCAACTCCCTGGCCTGCTGCGTGTCCTGGTATTCGATTGTAAGAATCGAACGCAGCACGCCGGCCGACTTTTGCGATTCGGCCGTATGCATGCGCGTCAGGGTCCGGTAGGCGCTCAAAAGCAAGGAAGGGAGATCCCGGTCGCGAGGATATACGCGATGTAAATCGTCGACCGATTCGGCGAGCAATGCGCCTGCATTGCTCTCGCGGTCGCCGTAACCCGCATCCAAATACACGTTGATACGGTGCAGTTCGTTGCGCATTCCTAAAACCGACATGCCCATCCGGCCGAAATATTCATCCGCCGGCGCGAGCGTCGAGAGCATTCCGGCATGCGACTGTGCTGTCACCGTGCCGATTAATCGCAGCGGAGCCACGTGTTTAAGATGTTCGAGCATCTTCTTTGCGTTGATGACTTCGCCCGCCGAATAATCCGCGACTCCGGCCGCTGCGCTGCGCGCTGCGGTAATCAGGTCGTTGCCGTATGTCGTGGGCAATTGTTCGACGGGGAAATAGGGCTCGGAGGCGCGTTGGAATGCCAGCGAACGCCACGCCGTATCCTTGGTCAGCACGTATCCGCGCCAGTCGGCCTCAACTTGGGCGAGCAACACGTCTTTATCCAAGCCGTAATCGTGCACGTTCGCGGTTGCGTCGGCGTCGGCTAAGCGCGCGATCGTTTCGGGATTGATTTCGGAATTAGCGGCTTCCAGCAGACTGTTGGCTTTTCGCACTTCGTCGGGCGCACCGTGCGACGCGACGTAGGCCGCGGCCTCGCGCACGTACCACGGGACCGCGTCGTGATTGGTGAGCGGATTGTAGTGTAAGCCGGTCGCAACGTCCACCGTCAGTTGTGCGAGTTCGCCGTAGTTCGGATCGTCCGGATGCTGTAGCGAGTATGCGCGGCCCGCGTTAAAGATCGAGGAGAGATAATACACTTGGTCGATGTAGTGCCAACCGTGTAGACGACCTTTGTCGTACGCGGCTTTCATCTGCGCATAGAGTGTTTGCGGATCGGCCACGATGTCGGCGGACGCCGCCAGCGGGTAAGCAAGCGCGGCAACTAACGCGGCAGCCGCGAGAAGGCTAGATTTCGCTCGAGTCATCAAGTACTGAACGCAGCGAGTTGGACAAAAGTGCGTTCTTGAGTTCGCGCGCGATCCGGCGCCCGGTCGACATCGGCTCGCTGTAGTTCAGATACGAATACGGCGAACCGTCGATGAACAAGTTGGTGCCCGCGACGATCCGGGCGGAAATCTCCATGATGTAGAACTGCGTGTCCGGCGTGATGATCGTCTCGATGCAAAACGCACCGAACAGACCCTTCGGTCCGCAAATTTCCTTACTTACGCGCACGACTTCTTCGCCCATCCGGTACGCTTCGGCGAGCATCGATTCGCGCAGCGAAATCGGCTGATTGCCGACCACGACGTAGGAGGGCTCGAGTTTGAGCCCTTCTTGAGCCGAGGCCGGAATGCGCCCGAGCGAATCGACGTTGGTTTCGTAGCGGCGGTCCATGCTCATGATTTCGAGCCGGCCCGTCAGCGGCGAATAAAAATAGTGAATGTAAAGCGGAACGCCGATGATGTATTCTTGGATCATGTAGTCGCGGCGCGCAAGCAAGCCCGCCCGTTGTTCAAAATCTTTGGGATCGCGCACGAACATGTATCCCTTGCCACCTTGCGCTCCATAGAGTTTGATAATGACCGGGCGATCGATTTCGGCGCCGTTTTTGAATTGCCGCGGAAGGTTTAAGCCCGCAGCGGACAACCACTGTCTTTGGAGTTCGCGGCTCGACTCCCAATCGAGAACCGCCTTGTTGCCGAAATACGGCACGGTCATCTTCTTGTGGTCTTCCAGGGACAGATACGCAACGAAGGAGCCGTGCGGAACGATAATGATCTTCCGGTTTTCCAGCAAACCCATGTGCTGTGGAAAGTCCTCATATTTTTCAATGCCGATGACTTCGTCCACGAAACTAAAGGAGCGGTACAGACGCTCGGTATCGCGATTGGCAATGGCAAGCGTCCGGAATCCTTCGTCGTGCGCACCTTTTAGAATCTGCAAAGCCGAGTGCGACCCCAGCGTTGCAATCGTGTAGAATTCTCCGTCTTTTTTGTGACCGAAGAGCGGTTCGACTTTAGGTGCGAGCATCACGAGAAAACCCTTTCAATTGCGGGATTGCAGAGCAACGCATCGGCGGCACTCCGGGCAACCGGCGCGGATGCCGGGACGTTGTTTTCATCGAAGAGCCGCCATCCGGCAAACCGTTTGGCCGAGCGGACGCCCGGAACGATCTTTCCGCCGAGGCGGGCGCGCAAGCCTGGGTCCAGGCCGAGTTCTTCCACCCAGACTTCTCCGGCGCGCGGAGCGGTGGCTTCCAATACGGTAAGCTGATGCTTGTTCGGGTTGAACAGGAGTTCGTTACGCTTGACGGACGCGATCAATTCGGCCTGCGTTACGTCGCTCTGGAAAATCCAGATGTCGGCGCGCTCGAGACGAGTAACCACGATTCCGAGCCGCTGCAGCGCACCGAGCGCGGTGAAGGCTTCATTATCGGGAATCTTTAGCCGGATCGCAACCACGTGTTCGCTCACGCAAGCGCCTTTGCAAAACTCCGGAAAAACACAATGCCGCCGGACGCCGCAAGAGGTTGCCCGCCCGCTGCGCGATCGGGATGATTGAAGTTCCATGCGTCGCGCTCGGGATGCGGCATCAGGGCAAGGACGTTGCCTTCTTTATTGACTAGGCCGGCCGCTCCGAGCGCCGAGCCGTTAGGTGTAGCGGATGCGTCAACGCCTCCATCGGCACGCGCGTAAACGAACGACACGTGACCGCCGCCGGCAATGGTGGAAAGTTGCTCGTCCGATGCCGCCAACCGGCCCTCCCCGTGCGCGGCCCACGCGGGAATAACGGCGTCGCGCGCGAGCGCGGCGGTCATGGCGCTACGTTGCGGATCGAGAGCGAGTTTGATATATACGTGCCTGCAAATGAATTTGCCGAGCGGTGCGTTGCGTGTGAACGCGGCGGTCGGACGCCGAACGGGGCCCGTACCGGGCACGAGCCCGGCTTCGAGCAGCACCTGCGCTCCGTTGCAAATTCCGAGCACGAGCTTGCCTTTTTGAGCACCTTCGATCACGGCGTCGGTCATCCGGTCGTGCGCGGCAACGGCGCCGGCGCGAATGCGATCTTCGTACGCAAAGCCTCCGGGTAATACGAAAGCGTCGAAGCTTGCCAGCGAGTCCGCCCGGTTCCAGTGCACGAGATGCGCGTTGACGCCGACCGCTTGCAAGACGCGCAGCGTTTCATCTTCACTGTTCGTGCCGGGGTAGACAAGAACGGCAACGCGAGCGCTCACCCGTAAATCTCCGCGAGGGGAGCGCACCAAGCGGCGTGCAAATCGTCCACGTTAAACCGCTGATCGTTGACCATCAAGAGCGCGTCGCCCGAAACCGCGCCGATGTGATGCACCGCCAACTGCGGCGAGAAGCGCTCGAACTCTTCGCGCGATTCGACCTCTACAACGAAGCCGCCGGATTCATCCACCGTACTAAATTTCGCCGACCGCTCCACGCGAGCGCCGAGGCGGTTCCCAAGGTTCGCCGCACCAAACGCCATCTGCGCAATCGCGGCGACCGCGCCGCCGTTTCCGATCGCCCTGCAGGCGCGAATCATGCCGGCGTTCATCGCTTCGAGGAGCGCTTCGATTTGCCGCAACGCGACACCGTAGTCGATTGGCGGCACATACTTTAAGCGGACGTTTAGGAGTTCGGCGAGGACCGAGCCGCCGTTGGACGTCCCTGCGCCCACACCAACGAAGTACAGCGCGTCGCCCGCGGTTTTGAAAGACGGCGTAATCACTTTGCCCACATCTTTGAGCGAACCGATGCACGCGACGATCGGCGATGCCGGTATCGCATTTCCGGCCTTGGCTTCGTTGTACAGACTGACGTTTCCGGACACAAACGGCACGGCGAGACCGCGCGCCGCCCGTCCCAGTCCGTCGATCGCGGCCACGAGTTCCGAATACTGCGCTTCGTTCTTCGGGTTTCCGAAATTCAGACAGTCCGTCAAACCGACGGGTTTTGCTCCCACCGCGACAACCTTTGCAACGGCTTCGAGCACCGCATGTTCGGCGGCACGGCGCGCATCGATTTTACCATAGCGCGGATTGCCGGCAACCGAAACCGCCATACCGAGGGGCGAACCCGCGACCGGTGCGATCACCCCGGCATCGGCAGCTCCCCGTTCGAGCACGGTCCGTCCCCGCACGACTCCGTCGTATTGTTTGAATAACGGTTCGCGCGAACTGACATCGCGATGGGCGAGCACGCGCGGGAGCAACGCAGCCGGATGATCCGCCTTCATTTCGGCCGCGAGCAACTCATCGCAGTCGTCGCTGCTGGGAAGATCGAAAAACGGCAGCTCGTCGCGAATCGTGCCCGTCAGAAAATCGATGTCGACGTCCATTACGATGTCGTTTCCCGTGCGCATCACGTAGCGCTTGTCTTTAGAAACAACGCCGATGACGGCCGCGCACGCGCCCCGCGCAATGTGGGGCAACGAAAACTCTTCGTTGTAGATGCGCAGAATCTCCGGCGTAACGTCCGGCGGTAAGACCCACGTGAGGCGTTCCTGGGTTTCGCCGATAGCGATTACTGCCGCCGGCAAATTGGCCTGCGAGGTGGAGACGTCATCGAGATCGATGATCGCTCCAAACCCGCCGCTCGAACAAATCTCGGCAGTGCATCCCATGATGCCCCCCGCGCCCAAATCCTTAAACCCCGCGGTAATTTTCTTTTCGCGCAAATAGTCGAACACACGATAGGACGCCCGCATGATGACGTTCTTGAGAAACGGATCGGGAACTTGAACGGCGCCCTTATTGGATTCCGCATCGCCGGCGTCCAGCGCGAGCGACGAGAACGAAGCGCCGCCGAAGCCGCTGGCATCGGTCGCTTTACCGACAAGGACGATATCCCATCCGTCCGATCCCGCGGGTGCAGCCGAATGAATGATTTCGGATTCTTTGAGGATCCCGAGCGCGACCACGTTGACCAGGCAATTGTCATCGAATCGTTCGTCGAAGTAGACGTCGCCCGCAATGTTGGGAACGCCGATTGCATTGCCGTATCCGGCGATTCCGTCGACGACGCTCGTCGCGATGTAGCGCTGGTGCGAATCCGGATTCTCCGTCCGGCCGAACCGCAACGGATCGGCTACGGCGATAACGTGTGCGCCCATGCACAATACGTCGCGCACGATGCCGCCGACACCCGTTGCCGCGCCTTCGTACGGCACGACTTGGGAGGGGTGATTGTGCGATTCATGCGCGACCACGATGCCATAGCGTTCGCCTTCAAACTCGCCGAGATGAATAATTCCGGCATCCTGTCCGGGACCCATAACGACGGCCGGGCCGGTCGTCGGGAGGTTCTTTAGAAGGTGGCGGCTGCTTTTATAGCTGCAATGCTCGCTCCACTGCGCATCGAAAGCATACGCCTCGACGATGGACGGATCGCGTCCGAGTGCGTCGGCTATGCGGTGCAACTCGTCCGGACGCAGCGCTAGACCGGCACCCGATGCGTCCTTGCGGATCTCTTCGTCGCTGCGTCCCAGTACGCGAAACGATTTATCCAAGCGTCTGGTTTGGCATCGCCGCATTGACGCCGGCGTCGGCTTGCATGATGGCGGAGCGCGCGTTGGTTTGCATCAACAAGGTGCGCCCGAAAAGGACGGTATCTTCCATCGCGAGCGTTTTCGCGCAGCGCATCGCGACTTGTTCGGCCGTGCCGGAGAAGGCGAAGACGGCATTGGTGGTGGCATTGTCCAGCATGTCGACGAGCGAGCTGTTGGGTTCGCCGACGGTGACGAAAAGCAGGCGCGCGAAGGTGGCGTCGAGCTGTTGCACGAGTTGCAACACGTATCCCGGCGTTTTGACGCTGGAAGCAACGTGACGCACCGTCGGCAAGCCGAACATTTGCAGCGCGCCGATCAAGCGGGTCGAGGCTTCGACGAATTCGGGTCCATCGCAAATGACGGCAACCATGCCCGGACGCATCTGCGGAAACGAACCGGCTAGCTCCGATACGCTTTCATACGCGTCTTTAATTCGCGCGAGGTCTTGCGGGCCGGCTTTCTCCAAGTTGCGATACAACTGTTTGTCGAGCATCAAATCTTCGCGGCCCTGCGGCCAGATACGCCACGAATCATTGTCGATCACGTCGGCAACCACGAGATTGCCTTTATTTTCACCGCCGGCGATGCGCCCGAACTCAATTTTCAGGTCGACCAGCAGCGTGTCGCGTTTGCGCCACGCGTGAGAAAGAATGTCGAACGCGAGGCGGGCGATTTCGTTCATCGCGCCGATTTCGGCCGGGCTGGCGAGGCCACGCGCTACGATCGAATCCGGATCGATCAGCGGATCGTGATTGGCATCGTCCTTGAAGAAGAATTCGACCATACGCGGGACGAGCAACGCGCCCTTTTGCAAGCCCGGATTGCGCCGCACGAGCGAGCCGGCTGCGACTCCCCGCACGACCACTTCGAGCGGAATCATATTGCAGCGGCGCACCAGCATTTCGTTATTGTCGTCGTCTTCGCCGCCGCTCAGATAGTGGGTTGGCAGGCCGCAGAGGTTCAGCAAGCGGAAAACGCGCGCGGTCGTCTGCGCGGCTAACCGGCCCTTGCCAGGGATGACATCTTGCTTGACGCCGTCGCCCGCCGAAATGGAATCGGTCTGCGAAACGACCAAGACGTCCGGCTGACCGGGCTGTTCGTACAACACTTTCGTCTTGCCGTGCGCAATTTCGATACCCTTATTCACGCGGTAACCTCTCGTTGCGCCGGAAACGGCGCGAGTTGTTCTAATTTTTTCGCAAGCTCGATCGCGCGTTGCGGTGCCGTTCCGATGTGCTTGCCCGGATCGAGCAACAGACGAATCTCCGCCGGATCCAACAGCGACGTCAACTCCGCATCTTCGGTGAGAAGGCCGCCCAGCGGGTTTGCTTCGCCGCGCGAGAGTGCGCTCCACGATTCCATTGCCGCGGTGCGAATCGTCTCGTGCAACGCCTGGCGGTTACCGCCCGCGCGCGCCGCTTCCATCATCACCGACTCCGTGCCCGCAAACGGCCCGTACGTTCGCAGATTTTGGGCCATGCGGTGCGTGTCGACGCGCAGCCCTTCCATCACTTTGCGCGCTAAGGAAACGATCTCGTCCGTGCACAGCAGCGCTTCGGGCAGAATCGTGCGCCGGTTTGCGCTATCGTCCAGCGTACGCTCCAAATAATTGGTCGCGGCGTTTTGCCACGCTACGTCGGCGTAGCCGGGCAGCAAGCGTGCCAGCGAGTTGATGCGCTCGCACATGATCGGGTTTCGTTTAAACGGCATGGCGGAACTGCCGACTTGCGATGTACCGAACGGTTCGAACACTTCGCCAAACTCCGGCGAACTCAAGATGCGTACGTCGGCAGCGAATTTGGAAAGCGACGCGCCGACTCCCGCCAGACCGCAGAGCAGCAGATAGTCGAGTTTTCGCGGATAGGTTTGCGTGCTCACGTCGCGGGCCGTCAAGCCCAGCGCGGCCAGAACTTCATTTTCTTGATCGCGGGACGCCCCCGAATCTTGCAACAGTTGCTCGTAGCTTGCCGACGTACCGACCGCCCCGCGCATGCCTTTGGCAGTGAGGTTCGCAAACACGAACTGCAAATGTTCGAAATCGATCAGCAGATCTTGGGCGTAAACCGCTAGGCGGTATCCAAGCGTCGTCGGCTCCGCGGGCTGCAGGTGCGTGAACCCCATGCAGACGGTGTGCGCGTATTCTTGAATGCGCTCCGAAAACACGCCGAGCAATTCGCGAATCGATTCGCCGATCAGATTCAAAGCGCGACGCATGCGGTAAATCTCGACGTTGTCTTCGATATCCATCGAGGTCGAACCGAGATGCAATTTGCCGCCGCCAACTTGCGCTTGCGATGCAAACACCTTAATTTCGGCCATCAGATCGTGATGGATTTCGCGCTCGACCTTTAACGCAGCATCGATATCGATATCGTTTTGGTGAGCGCGCAGGTCCGCTAACTCGCGTTCGGAAACGAGACCGGCCTTCGCTTGGGATTGCGCGAGCGCAACCCACACGGTGCGCCAGAGGCGCCGGCGTTCGTGCTCGGAAAATAACGTGCGAAGTTGCGCTCTTCCATATCTCCATGAGAACGGAGAGGCGTATGTGGTGTATTCCATGGGACGTTTTCGCCTTTCGCGCCCTCCCCAAGACCGGCCTCCGGCCATATGATGACCCACAAAGTCACCCCGAGCCGCCAAAGGGCGGCCCTTCGAAAAGCGATCTATAGCTTGCTTAGTTCCGCCGCGAGCGTTTCCACGAGCAGGCGGGGGTCGTCTGCACCGCCGGTGACCAGGGCTTCGAAACCGCGGACGGCACGCTGGTACGCCTTGCGTGCACGCTCCTCCCCGATACGCGCAGCGAGGGGGCGCAGTACGCGTTCGCGCCATTTGGCTCGTGCGGGCAGTTGGCCGCCCGGCCGGGCGAGCTCCCAGATGAGGCCGAACTCGACGGCGAGCGCGCTCACGAGCGGCACGCCCGCGCCGCGGGGGTCGTTTGCGAAAAGGTCCGCCGCGATCTCGAGCGCGTCTTTCGGGCGGCCTTCCACGAGGGCGCTTGCGAATTTATACGCTTTGGGGTCTTCCACAGAGAGGCTGTCCGCCTCCAGGTCCTTGTAAGCGATTTTCTTTTTAAGCAGCGCCAACTTCTCGAGATCGTTCTTGATCGCACTGAGTTCGGCTTCGCCGCCGGCAAGTTCGGATACCACCCGCGGCTCCGCCGTTGCGTCTAGGTGGAGCAGCAATTCTTGAATGTAGCGCGTGCGCGTTGCTTCGCTCAGCGACGTATCGATCCGAAGAGCGGCGCGTCCGGCTAGCGCGCCGAAGGGTTCCGGCCGTTGCGAGCGCGGTGAAAGCAAATCCGACAAGATAAGCGTGTTGCCCTCAGGTACGTTTTGCGCGACGGCCCACAGTTCGCGCCGCGGCGCCGCGCGAAGCGCTTGTGTGTCGGTCACGACGACAACGCGACGCGTGGCAAGGAACGGCATCGCCCCCGCTGCATCGGCGACTTTACCCATGCCGTCGAGTTCGGCCGCGCGAAAACGCTCGAGATTGAGATCGCGCATGCTTGCATCGGGCAGCGTGCGATCCAGTAACGTGCGCAATGCTATATCGGCAAGCGTGCGCTCCGTCCCCTCGATAATGA
>JALZBM010000259.1 GCA_030947385.1 Vulcanimicrobiota bacterium | reverse complement strand
CCCGTACGCTGCGTCAGCAGCCCGGAGTGCTGCGCGTGGATCGCGTGGGTGCACGTTACGAAATGAGTTCGCAACCGGATTATCTTAACGATCCGTATTTCGATGGCCACAATACGCAGCCGCCGGGGCAACCGGCCGGCCCATTGTTCGCCAGCCCGACTTATCCGGGCCAGTGGGACATGCATATCATTGGTATGGAGAATGTATTCGGATATCGCAACTCAGGCAACAGCGTCCCCGCCAATCCGGGCGCATTGGGCAGCGCCAGCGTGCGCCTAGCGATCATCGACACCGGCGCGGACGTGTCGTTAACGGATATTGGACCCGCCAACTCGCCGCGCATCGTACGGACCCAATGTTTCATTACACCCTCTGGCGGCGTTCAATCGCACACGCAAAATGTTTCCGACTTTGATGGTCATGGAACGAATGTCACGGGTATCGCGGCGGCAAATACGAACAACGGATTTGGCTTTGTCGGTTCGGGCGGTAACGTTAGTCTGATGATTTATCGAATTTTTCCGTCCGGCGCGAATTCATCGGCATCATCGGCCGACGAGGTAGCGGCTATAAATGATGCAATTCAAAACGGGGCAAACATTATCAGTTTGAGCCTGGGATCGAGCCAACAAGATCCAAGCGAAGGTGCGGCGATTGCCAATGCCATTCAAAACAAGGTCACCGTGGTCGCTGCCGCTGGAAATGAAAAGGCAACCGCGCTGGACTTCCCCGCCGGCTATCCCGGCGTGATCGCCGTTGGTGCAAGCGCGATCGATGATAAAGGGACGGAGCGCGTTGCGTCCTATTCGAACTATGTTCCCGGCAGCACGACGTGGGGTCTCATCGCACCCGGCGGCGACCCGACACTGCCAGCCGCCAACGACTCTGACTTCCTGCACTGGATCGAAAACGCGTACTCGCTGCGCGCCGAACAACCGTGCCGCGCTGCGTCGGGTGGAACCGATTTCTTCGGCGAGAGCGGAAACTGCAACGTGCTCATCGCGGGAACTTCACAGGCAACTCCACACGTTGCCGGCGCGGTTGCGATGCTGTTTTCTGTCAAGGGAGTCATGGACCCCGCAAGCGTCAAACAAGCACTGCTTGCATCTACACACGATATTACCGATCCAAAACAGGGCGCGGGGCGCTTAAACGAATACCGACTGATCGCCACCGCCCTAAACGACCCGAACCCCCCGCCGAAATAAGGCTAGGCCGAATACCCGATCGACTCGAGGACGCGTTGCGTATGCAGCGCGTCTTCGAATGTCGGGATCTGGCTTTTTCCAGTTTTGATCTGTTTGACGAACTCGTCGAGCAGCTCGAGCACGAGCGGCACATTTCCGTTCACCGACGCGAATTTCGCATACTTCATCGGTGCGCAATCGAGTTCGGATGTCTCGTCGGCGTCGACGGCAAAAAGGCGCATTTCGACCATGCTGGGGCCGCTGCTCACAGCCGTGCGATTTTCCGCATGGGCGGCAATCGTTACGGACTCTACGGCGACCGTCGCATCTGCGCTCACGCGGGCGATGAGGCCATCGCCGTAGTCGATTACCGCAAATGCGCCATCATCAACCGTGCTCGTGAACTGATGTTCGTCATCGTGGCGAGCGGGGTTGGCGTTGCGTAGCATCCCGGTACTTGAGACGGGATATCGGCCAGCAAGCCACGTCGCCGTGTCGATCAGGTGCGAGAGCAGCGCGCCTGCCAGTCCGCCGCCCTGCTCTTTGTTAAACCACCAGTTGCCGCGCCGCGTAGCGTCGGCGCGAAGAAACCCGGCAAGCTGTGTAATCTCGATTTCGCGCATCGGCGCGAGGTGGCCGTTTGCAATCAGTTCCTTGAGCGCCTGACGCTGCGGCACCCAGCGGAATTCGTGCATTACCGCGCACGCGGTGCCGGCGCGTTTTTGTGCGGCGACGAGTTCTTCGGCCTGCCCGACGTTAAGGGTGAAGGGTTTCTCGCAAATGACATGTTTGCCGGCTTCTAATGCGAGCAAGACATCCTCATGATGGGTGAACGGCGGAGAGGCAATCGAAACTACGTCCAGTTGCTCGCCTGCGAGCATCTCTTTTAAGGTTGAAAAGCCAGCTAGGTTGCGCGCCTTGGCAATCTTTGCCGCACTCGTGGGCGATGCAATCGCTACGGGCTCAAAGTCAGGATGCGCTACAAAACTCGGCAGATGAGTTTTCTCGCCGAAGCCGGCGCCTACGATTCCAACGCGATACGTCATGCGCTTACCCGTTCTTTAAGAAGTCCGTCAAGCAAGTCGATCGCGTGATAGAGCTGCTTTTCAGTGATAGTTAAAGGCGGCGTTATCGAAATAACGTTGCCTGCAATTCCGGCCTGAAGCAAAATCAGTCCTTTTTGCAAGCCGCGTTTTACGATCGTGTCCGCTACCGTTGCATCTTTGAGTTCGATTGCCCACATCAGCCCTCGCCCGCGTACGTCCATGACGGCCTCGTGTTTCGAAATTGCCTCGAGTCGCGCCGCGAGTCCCTGGCCCAGATGGCGTGCGCGTGCTGGAAGCGCGAGGCGTTCGATCTCTCCAATATTGGCAAGCGCCGCCGCGCATCCCATCGGATTACCGAGATACGTTGAAGTGTGCAACGCTTCGCCCTTGGACGGCTCCCATGCATCCATGACTTGCGGCGTCGCAACGCAGGCCGAGATTGGAAATCCGCCGGCCATCGCTTTGCCGATACACATGATGTCCGGAACGACGGCGTCAAACTCGGCTGCAAACATGGTTCCCGTCCGTCCGAAGCCCGTGTAAATTTCATCGAAAATCAGGACGAGGTGGAGTTCGTCGCACAACCCGCGCAGCGCGGTCAAAAAACCCTTGGGCGGAATGAGAGTTCCCGCGCGTCCTTGGATCGGCTCGATGATGATGCCGCCGACATCGCTGCGCGACAGCAATGCTTTGCGCATGGCATCGATGGTATCGGTGACGCTGCTCGTTCGGGCCGGATAGCCGAAGAAGAGCGTCTTGTTGTGGAGCGCGCCCAAAAACGGCGCGCGAAATTTTTCGATGCCGCAAACTTCAAGCGCTCCGAACGAGAGACCGTGATACGCGCCTTTAAAGGCCGCCACCGCCGGTTTCTTGGTGTACAGCATGGTGGTCTTGAGCGCCGCTTCAACGGCTTCGGCGCCGGTCGTGGCGAGATATGTTTTTGAAAGCTGCCCGGGTGTAATCTGCGCGAGTTTGTTCAGGAGCCCAACGCGCACTTCGGTCGGATGAACGTCGCCCATGGAATGCATCAGGCGCACGGCCTGATCGGCAATGGCCGAGGCAACGTAGGCATTTGCGTGGCCGGTATTCGCGACGCCAAATGCCGCCGTAAGATCGATATAGCAGTTGCCGTCCACGTCGTAGATGTTGGAACCCTGCGCCGATTCCCAAAACACCGGAAAGTCCGCTCCGAGTGCGGTAATGCCGGCAGACTCGAATTCCCGCAATCCCGGAATGAGTTCGGCCGTTCTCGCGCCGGGTACCGCT
>JALZBM010000258.1:3195-3504 GCA_030947385.1 Vulcanimicrobiota bacterium | reverse complement strand
GTACAGATCTTGTCTTCTCGGCCGTGGTTACCGGCGTCGGTTCCATTTTGTATTTATCTGCGGGTCTCGTCAATGTGCCGCTCAGCTTAATGCTGCTCGGCGGCTCGATTCCCGGCGTCATCATCGGCAGCCGGATAAGCATACGGCTTGGGGACCGCTTTTTGCGCCCGGCAATTTGCAGCATCTTGTTTTTTGTCGGTCTGCGGACCATATAGTGTGATGACGGACCATTTGGATTTCCTGGAATCCCATGCCATGAGCGTGATACGAGAAGCGTACAGGCGCATCAAACCCGTTGGAATGTTATGG
>JALZBM010000258.1:0-3185 GCA_030947385.1 Vulcanimicrobiota bacterium | reverse complement strand
GGCAAGGACAGCGCGGCGCTGTTATGGCTCGTAAAAAAGGCGTTCCTGGGCGAAATTCCGTTCACTGTTTCCCTCCTGGACACGGGCATGGAATTTCCAGAAGTATATGAGTTCCGAGACGACCTAATTCGCCGTTGGAATCTGGATTATTTTAACATGCTTTGCCCGCCTGAATCGACGGTCGATCAGACCTTAGAACCGGCAGGCCGCGCCGCCGCGCGAAAGACCGGAGGGCTTCGCGCATTGATCGCCGCTCAAGGTTGGCGCGGCGTGTACCTGGGGATCAGGCGCGACGAACAAGCGACGCGCGCCAAGGAGCGCATTTTTAGCCCGCGGACAGCTTCGGGCACATGGAATTTCCGCAACCAGCCGCCAGAATTCTGGAACTACCACCAAACCGACATTTCGGACGGCGAGCACATCAGAATTCATCCGCTTCTACTGTGGACGGAGATGGACGTGTGGAAATATACGAAGCGCGAAAACATCCCGTTTTGCAATCTCTATCTCGCGCGCAATGGCTTGCGTTTTCGGTCTCTGGGGGAATCGAACATAACATTTCCTGTGCAAAGCGCTGCGACCACGATCGACGATATTATTTCGGAGCTGGCTGTCACGTCGGCGCCCGAACGCGCGGGCCGCTCCATGGATCATGAATCCGAGAATGCCTTCGAGCGTCTGCGCGCCGGAGGGTACATGTGAACGACGTTTTAACGACAGTATTTCTCGGTCACGTAGACCACGGGAAGTCTACGCTCGTTGCCAGATTAATGCTCGACTCCGGCGCGTTCCCGGACGGTCGAATCGAAGAGTTGCGCGCGGCGTCAAAAAAACGCGGCGTGCCGCTTGAAATTTCATTTCTGCTCGATGCTCTACAGATCGAGCGAGATCAGGCCGTTACTATCGATGCATCACGGCTCTGGTTGACGACACCGCACCGAACGTTTGCAATCGTCGACGCGCCCGGGCATAAAGAGTTCGTACGTCACATGGTTACGGGCGCGTCCGAAGCCGGCGCTGCCGTCGTTTTAGTGGAAGCGCGTCAGGGTGTCTCCGAGCAAACGCGCCGCCACCTTCTCTTGCTCTCGTTGTTAAATGTCGGCCGCGTTGTGGTCGCGGTAAACAAAATGGATCTTGTGGATTTTGCGGCAGAGTGTTTCGAGACAATTGCACTGGAAGTCAAGAGTATTCTCGGACACCTCAAACTGGAATTCTGCGGAGCGGTTCCCGTTGTCGCACGCGATGGGGACAACGTCGTCAACGAATCTACTCGCATGCAGTGGTACAAGGGCCCGACGCTCCTGCACCTTCTCAAAGAACTCCCGTTCCAAGCCGACGTTGCGAGGCCTGTGCGCATTCCGATCCAAGACATATACCGTCGCGGAGAAGAGCGGCTGCTCGTCGGAACCGTCCAAGGCGACGGGCTTAAAGCCGGCACTCATTTGGTTGTGCTTCCTAGCCGTTATGCGGCCGTCGTGCAGCGGCTGGTTCGGTTCCCTGAAAACAGCGCGCGCGCAGCCCGAAGCGGCGAGGCCGTGTGCATTGTGCTGGACCGCCCGTTGTATGTCGAACCCGGCGACGTGGCCTGCGCTCCCGACCAAGCGCCGAACGTTGTATCTCAACTTGACGTAACGGTTTTCTGGCTATCCGCGTGCGGTTTGTATGTCGGCGACCGAGTGCAGGCGCGTATCGGCACGCGTGACGTTCAGGCGTCCGTGCACTCCATAGAGGGCAAGATTGATGTGGACACTCTCCAAGTCCAACCCACTGCATCACTGCAAGATGGTGACATCGCGCAGGCTCGCCTCTTGTTTGAGTCTCCCGCCATCGTCGAAAGAAATCCCGGCAGTGTGTTGTCTAGAATCGCTCTATATCGCGACGGAATCGTTTGCGGGGGCGCAGTCGTCACCGCGCTCCTCGACGAAACGCACGGGCGCCAATCGTCGTCGAACGTCGTGTTGGAAAGTGGGCTGGTAAACGCGGACGCCCGCCAGAGGCGCAACGGACATCTGGGCGGTGTCGTGTGGCTCACCGGTTTGCCGAGCTCCGGCAAAAGCACTCTTGGAAAGCGGTTGGAGCAACGGCTCTACGCCCTCGGTTGGAGCGTATATTTTCTCGACGGCGATACGCTCCGCACGGGCTTAAACGGCGATCTTGGTTTCAACTCCGAAGCGCGGCGTGAAAACGTGCGCAGAACGGGGGAAGTCGCCGCTCTTTTTTCGGATGCCGGCTTTATTGCAATAGTTGGCCTGGTTTCGCCCAGCAGAAACGATCGCGAAACAGCGCGGCAGGCATGCAAGGGGGATTTTAGCGAGGTCTACGTGCGCGCGACGCTGCAAACGTGCGAACAACGCGATCCCAAAGGCTTATATAAGCGTGCTCGCTCGGGCGAGATTGCGGATTTTACGGGCATTTCGGCGCCTTACGAACCCCCCGACCACCCTGAGCTGCTCGTGGACACCACGGTCCACGGAGCGGACGCGTCCTCGGAGCAGCTCTTGGCGTTCGTGCGCGCACGATACGAGATCGCAGTAAAGTTGGCGACCCGTGCGTAAGTTTGCGGGGCGAAAGGCATGCTCGTAGACTTGCACCTGCACACGACATGTTCGGACGGCGTTTTTGCTCCGTCGCGCCTTTTCGAAGAGATCAGAATGCGCGAATTAGACGCCTTTTCGATCACGGATCACGACACGATTGCGGCCTACCCTGTTCCCAAAGATCTGCGGGATCGGGTTATAAACGGACTTGAAGTGGATTCGCAATTCGAAGGTGACACGGTGCACCTCCTCGCTTACGGAATCGGCAACAACTATTCTCCTCTGATGTGCGCCCTGCGAACGCAACGCGAAGCCCGGTACTTGCGGATGGCGGCGATGGTCGGCCGCCTCAACGCGCTCGGCATACCGATTCAATTGGACGAGGTCCTGGCGCGAGCCGGGGGTGGTTCCATTGGGCGGCCGCACCTCGCGCGAGCCCTTGTGGCAAAAGGCTATGTTTCCGACACGCAAGAGGCCTTCAACCGCTATATCGCCGACGATGGGGACGGCTACGTGGCTCTCGCACGCCTCAGCACGGCGGAGATCATCGATCTTATACACCGCTCGGGAGGCGTGGCCGTCGTAGCGCACCCCAAACGCTTGCCTTCCTCTGTTCATCTTTCGGACGTCTGCGATCTTGGGGCAGAT
>JALZBM010000010.1 GCA_030947385.1 Vulcanimicrobiota bacterium | reverse complement strand
GTACGCATCGATCGCGAAGTGGACTCCGCGGTATGAGCGGCGCACGACGGAAGGCGCTGCTGCGCTATGGACTCTTTGCCGTACTTGCAATCGTTTGCGCCTGTTGGGGAGCCGCGTCGGTTGAAATCTCCGCCGCCGATCGCGTCTCGCGCGAAGCCGTGCTTCCAATTCCGGCGGCGCCGCGACCCCGCGGTCCCGTCACGATTCTCGTTTTAGGCGACAGCCTTGCCTATGGTTACGGGGCGAGCACGAAGGCAAAGAGTTTCGTCAGTCTTTTGGGCAGGCGCCTCGCGCGGGCGCGGCCCGGAAGCATCATTATCAATGCGAGTTATCCCGGCGCTAGGACGCGCGAAGTTCTCGGATATTTAAAGCGCCGCCCGAACACGCGCGTCGACGCGATTATCGTCGTTTCGGGCGCGAACGACATCCGCAAGCTCACCCCGCCGCTCGCTTTTGCGCGCGATCAGAGCACTCTCTTGGTGCGGCTCCACCGGGAATTTCCCGGTACGCCCATCCTCATGTCGAATGTACCCGATGTATCGGGACGCTATTTCAGTCTGCCCGTTCACACCTTGCACCGCGTCCTTTTCCTCGCTCCGTTCCGGCTTCCGCTCGGATACCTCATCGACATTGACGCCGGCATTCAGGAGAAGATTGCACGCCGAAGCGGGGCGACGATGATCGACCTGCACGCCCTATCGCAAAAAACGCATGCCGACAATCCGCGATACATCAGCGGCGATGGCCTGCACCCAAACGATGCGGGCCACGCCCGAATTGCGGCTTTCGTGTGGCGGCCACTTTCCCGGGTCCTGGAACTCTAAGCGTGCAAACCATGAGTACCGCCGTCTATCTCGCTCTGCTGGTCGTTCTGCTTTGCATTTTGCTGTATGCGATTCTCGGCGGCGCGGACTACGGCGGCGGCGTTTGGGATTTATGCGCATCGGGAAAACGCGCGCAGAACCAGCGCTGGGCAATCGGCGTTGCGATGGGACCGGTTTGGGAAACCAATCACATGTGGCTGATCTTTGCCATCGTTACGCTCTTCACGTGCTTTCCGCCCATCTTCGCGAAGTTATCCGTAGCGTTGTTCGTGCCGCTCACACTGGCACTCGTCGGCATCGTCATGCGCGGCGCCGCGTTCGCATTCCGGGGCCCCTCAACGCGCGACATGACGATTCACAAAGTGTGGGGAGTGATCTTTGGGGTCGCATCACTGCTCACGCCATTCTTGTTCGGCGCGGCGGCGGCGGGCGTTGCCACCGGTACGTTTGATTGGCTCGCACCGCTCAGTTTATGCATCGGCTTGTTTGCGGTGGCGTTGTGCGCGCAGATTGCCGCCGTATTTCTCGGCGCAGAAACGCAAGGCGATCTGCAATCGGACTTTCGGTTGCGGGCGCTGATTGCGACCGTCGCTGTAGCGGCCGTCGGCTTGCTCGCATTATCCGTTGCGCGCGCAGTCAATCCGGCGCTCTTTGGCGGACTTCTCGGTGCGTGGCCCGCCGTTGCGATCGCGATGGGCGCCGGTCTGGGCGTCGTCGCGCTCGTGTGGACGCGCCACTTTCGCACGGCCCGCGCCCTGTGCGGCCTTCAAACCACGGCCATCCTCGCGGGGTGGTATCTCGCGGAGGCGCCGATGCTGAATACGAACCTTGGTTTGCATGCCGTTGCCGCATCCGAAATCACAGTCGTAACGTATTTGTGGATCGCACTAGCGGGCTCGCTGGTCTTGTTACCCTCGCTCTGGCTGTTATTTTCCGTCTTCAAACGGGAAACAATCGACGCCTAACGCCACGCCGTAAGGGCACCGCCGGGAAACCATGCGGGACGCGCGCATTTGCAAGAGAACGTGAGGGAACCTCACTCGAGCGTTTTGGAGGTGTTCATGGTCGCAACCGCCCCACCGCAGAACCGTTGGCTCATCGCACTCGCCGGCACCGTCGTCATGATCTGTTTAGGAACGGTGTACTCGTGGAGCCTCTTCACGCGCCCGTTGATTGCCGCATTTAATTGGTCGAACACCGACGTTTCCACGACGTTCGCGATCGCAATTTTTTTCCTCGGCGTCGGCGCCGTGATCGGCGGACGCTGGCAGGACCGCGTGAATCCGCGCACCGTAACGATCGTCGGCGTGCTGCTCTGGGGAATCGGCGTACTGCTCGCGGGTGCCGGAACACCGGCCTTCGGTAAGTGGTGGCTGTACCTCACCTACGGGGTGATCGGCGGCTTGGGTTTAGGGATGGCGTACATCACGCCCGTCGCGATGGTGACGAAATGGTTTCCGGATAAGCGCGGACTCGCAAGCGGCATGGTCGTTATGGGGTTCGGGCTGGGCGCTTTTATCTACAATCAAATCGTCCCACGCGTCGCATCGTTCGCACTGGCGGCAAAGAAGGCAACGGCGTTCGTAACTGCCGCCGCCGACGCGAAAAAATCTGGCGCTACCTTCGACCCGGCGCAGTACGCGCTTTCGAGCGCCGACATATCGGCAATCATGATGGTATTTATCGTTTCCGGAATCGTGTTCGTCCTGATTGGCGGGGCGTGCGCATTTCTGCTAGCAAATCCGCCGGCCGGCTACACGGTCGGCGGCGCAGTCGCTTCGGCAGCCGAACACGGTCGCAGCTACACGCCATCCGAAGTACTTGCTACGCCTCAGTTTTACTTGTTGTGGCTCATCCTCTTTCTCAACGTCACGGCAGGCATTCTCGTGATTTCCAATGCGGTACCAATCTATAGCGACTTAACGCTTGCGACTGCAGCCGCCGCGGCATCCGTCTATGGAATCGTTGCCGTTTTCAACGGTCTCGGACGCTTCTTTTGGGGTGCCATATCGGACCGGATCGGACGCAACATGACGTACACACTTATCTTCGCGATTCAGTGCGTCGTGTTTTTCGTGATGACCAACCTGCACTCGTTCTGGGGCGTCGGCATCGCCTTCGCGATCGTCCTGCTGTGCTACGGCGGCGGATTCGGGGTCATGCCGTCGTTTAACGCGGACTACTTCGGAACCAAATTCCTCGGACAAAACTACGGCATGATTCTCACCGCGTGGGGAGTCGCCGGCGTCGTCGGCCCGCTTATCGCTGCCAAGGTTAAAGATGCGACAGGCTCCTTTACCGGTGCACTGGTTCCCGTGGCGATCATGCTGCTGATTGCGGCCGTCATTCCCTTCTTCATCAAGAAGCCGCAGACCGCATGAAAACCAGGCATGGTATTGACCTCAACGCGCTTCTGGCGCGTGCGGGAGAGAAGATCGCGCAAGCGGTGAGGCACAACGCCGGTCTGCTTCCGAACGTCCGTTCGAAACGCACGCAAAAACTCAAGAGCCGCGTGACTGGAGCAAAAGCCGTTCCGAGTTTGTGCTGTTACTGCGCCGTAGGCTGCAGCACGCTTGCGTATGTGAGCGATGAGGGCACGCTGCTGGACGTCGAAGGCAATCCGGACAGTCCCATCAACGGCGGCCACCTCTGTCCCAAAGGCGCCGGACTGTTCGGGCTGACGATCAATTCGCAGCGCTGGACGACGATGAAGTACCGCGCGCCCTACAGCGACCACTGGGAAGAGAAGCCCTTGGAGTGGGCGATGGAGCGCATCGCACATCTCGTCAAAGAGACGCGTGAGAAAACGTTCGTGCGCGAGCGCGACGGCAAGCGCGTCAATCACACGCTCGGAATCGCATCGCTCGGCGGTGCGACGTTTGCCCTTGAAGAAAATTACTTACTCGGCAAACTCATGCACAGCCTAGGCGTCGTCTCGATCGAAAACCAAGCGCGAATATGACATAGCTCGACGGTGCCTGGTCTAGGCACCTCGCTCGGCCGCGGCGGCGCAACGACGTTCTTGCAAGATCTCAAGAACGCCGATTGCATCTTGATCGAGGGGTCCAACTTCGCCGAGTGCCACCCCGTGGGATTCCGCTTCGTCATGGAAGCCAAGGAGCGCGGCGCGAAGATCATCCACGTCGATCCGCGCTTCACGCGGACGTCGGCGCTCGCCGACCTCTACGTGCCTATTCGAAGCGGCACCGACATCGTTTTCCTCGGCGCCATCATCAACTGGATATTACAAAACGAACGGTACTTTACGCAGTACGTAAGCGCTTTCACCAACGCTTCAAGTATCGTCTGCCAAGAGTTCCGCGATACCGAGGATCTCGACGGCCTTTTCTCAGGTCTCACCGCGCAAGCAGGCGAGAACGCGGCGCAGGCAGACACGGGAACAACGCGGCAAGCGCACGAGGGCGCGGGCGGCAGCCGAAATCCGGATGAAGAACCCCACGCATACGACGTGCAAACATGGAAGTTCGAACAAGACGAAAACAAGCGCACCAAGACGGACCCGACGCTGCAGCATGACCGGTGCGTCCTGCAGGTTCTCAAGCGGCATTTTGCCCGCTACACGCCGGACATGGTTGAAAACATCTGCGGCACACCGCGCGGGAAATTTCTCGAGGTCTGCAACGCTCTGGCCGACAACAGCGGGCGCGAACGGACGACGGCGTTCGCATACGCGGTCGGCTGGACGCAGCACACGGTCGGCGTGCAATACATCCGCACTGCGGCGATCCTTCAACTGTTGCTCGGCAATATCGGCCGGCCGGGCGGCGGCATTATGGCGCTGCGCGGACACGCAAACATCCAAGGTGCAACCGACATCGCGACGCTCTACGACTTACTGCCGGGCTACCTTCCGATGCCGTCGGTTGCGCGCGAGGAACAAACCCTCGCCGGATATCTGAAGGGCAATCAAAAGCCGACGGGCTGGTGGGCAAACATGCCCAAGTACGTCGTATCGATTCTCAAAGCTTTCTACGGCGATGCAGCAACGCCGGAAAACGATTTCTGTTTCTCGTACTTGCCGCAACTTACGGGCGATCACTCAACGTTGCCGACGCAATTCGCAATGAAGGACGGCGAAGTTAAGGGCTACTTCGTCCTCGGACAAAACCCAGCGGCATCCGGACAGAATACGGGACTCGTCCGGGCTGGCATGGCGCGTCTTGAGTGGATGGTCAATCTCGATGCATACGAAACCGAGACGGCATCGTTCTGGCAGCGTGAAGGCGCGGACCCCTCGCAAATCGGTACCGAGTGTTTCTTCATCCCTTCGTGCACCGTGCTCGAAAAAGAAGGCACGATGACCAATACGAACCGACTCTTGCAAGTGCACGAGAAAGCAATCGAACCCATCGGCGAGAGCGTGAGCGATCTGTGGTTCATTCATCAGCTGGGCAAACGTCTTAAAAAGCTCTACGCGAATTCGAGCGATCCCAAAGACCGCCCCATCCTCGATATGACGTGGGATTATCCGCATCAGGACGAACGCGAGCGCAAGCGGGGCGAGCCTTCGGCCCTCAAAGTCATGCAAGAGATCAATGGCTACGACGTGGCAAGCGGCAAACAACTGAGCACGTTTACGGAACTCAAGGATGACGGTAGCACCGCGTGCGGCGGATGGATTTACTGCGGTGTGTGTCCCGATGAAACCACGCACCGCGGGCGCAATCGCAAAGGCGACGACTGGACATCGCTGGACTGGGGGTTTTCGTGGCCCGCAAACCGGCGCATGCTCTATAACCGCGCGTCGGCCGATCCCGACGGCAAGCCCTGGAGCGAGCGCAAGAAATACGTTTGGTGGGACGAGGAGCAAAAAAAATGGGCCGGCGTCGACGTTCCGGATTTTCCACTGACAAAAGACCCGAAAACGCCCGCGCAGCCGGATGCCGGCGGCATGGATGCGCACTCCGGTTCGGACCCGTTCATCATGCAACTCGACGGACGCGGCGCGCTCTTCACCGGGGGTGCGCTCAAAGACGGTCCCCTCCCGGCGCATTACGAACCATTCAACTCCGTCGTACCAAACTATATGTACGAGCAGCAGCACAATCCGATCTTGCGACAGTGGAACCGGCCCGACAATCCCTATAACGGCTCGGAGAATCCGGACTATCCGTACGTTTTGACGACGTACCGGTTGACGGAACACTCGGGTGTTATGACGCGCAACGTGTCGTGGCTTGCGGAATTACAGCCCGAACTCTTCGCAGAAATCGATCCCGAACTCGCGGTCGCAAAGGGCATCAAAAACGGTGAGTACGTGACCATCGAGACGGCGGTCGCGCAAATTGAAGCGCGGGCCCTGGTCAGCGGGCGCATGGCACCGCTGCGCTTGGGCAAAGGCAAACGCGTTCATCAAATCGGGCTGCCGTACAACTATTCCAATACCGCGGGCCTGGGAAAAGGCGATGGTTCGGGAGATTTGATTCCGCTTGTCATGGATCCCAATGTCTCCATTCACGAAGCCAAGACGCTGACGTGCAATATCCGGCCCGGGCGCCGCGGCCCTCGCGCGGCTTCACCCGTGGATCGCGACGTTCCACAAAACGACCGCGAGCCGGAAGGCCAGGGCGTGCTGCACGGACGGGATCACGGACGTGGCTAGCGGCTTCTTTACCGATACGACGCTTTGCATCGGTTGCAAAGCCTGCGAAGTTGCCTGCAAGCAGTGGAACGAATTGCCCTCCGACGGCTTTGAGTTCTCCGGCAACTCGTACGACAACACGCGCCAGCTCTCAGGATCGACATGGCGGCACGTTTCGTTCGTCGAGCAGATGGATGCCGAAAAGCCTCGCTGGCTCATGATGAGCGATGTCTGCAAACATTGCACCAAAGCCGGCTGTTTGGAAGCCTGTCCGACCGGCGCGATTATTCGTAACGAATTCGGAAATGTCTACATTCAGCCCGACGTGTGCAACGGTTGCGGGTATTGCGTGCCGTCCTGTCCGTTCGGCGTCGTCGATCTTATCGAGATGGTCAACAACCCGCACGGCCAAGAGACGAGCTACAATACCGATAGTCTTAATCCGGAACGGATCGGGCAGTCGGCGCTCCAGGCCACCGGCGGCGTCGCCGGCAAATGTACGCTCTGCTACGACCGTCAAAAATCCGGATTTACGCCCGCGTGCGCGAAAGCGTGTCCGACGGACTCGATTCAATTCGGCGACGTTGCCGAACTCCAGGCGCGCGCGAAGAAGCGCGTTGACGATCTGCAATCGCGCGGCGTATCGTCGTATTTGTATGGCGTCGATACGGATACGTCGGTGGGCGACTTGAATGCGTTCTTCTTGTTGACGGACCGGCCGGAGGCCTATAACCTTCCGCCCCGACCCGTTCTCCCGTCGACGCACCAACCCGCCGGTTATGTAACCGGAGCAATCGTCGCAACCGCTTTTGCGCTGCTCGGCCTCACGATTTTTCGGAGCCGCTGATGGCGATCGAACCGCCCGGCATCAACGACAACGACTCGGTCACCTATTTCGAGCAACCCGTGCTCAAACGTCCGGGGTGGGGCTGGAGCGTCGTTACGTATCTGTTCTTGGGCGGCATCATGGGCGCGAGCAGCATGCTCGCGGCGATGGTCGACCGGACCGCATCCGAGTCGGAAAACAAACTCGTTCGGAACGCAAACGTCGCCTCGCTCGCGCTTGCCCTCGCGTGTCCGGCCGTTCTAATTTCCCATCTCGGGCGTCCCGAGCGCTTCCTCAACATGCTGCGCATTTTCAAACTCAAATCGCCGATGTCGATGGGCGTATGGGGTTTGGTGTTTTTCTCCGGCGTCGCGACGGCGGCCGCAGCGCGTGAATTCGCACTCATCGGCATATTACCGAAATGGATGCGCCATATCGCGCCTCCGGGTGCACCCCTCTTGCAAGCACTTCTGGGATCGTTCATCGCCGGGTATACCGGCGTGCTTTTAAGTGCTACGGCGATTCCCATTTGGGCAAAAGGCAAGCGGCATATTCCCGCGGTGAGCGTTGCGTCCGGGATCGGATCCGCCTGCGCGTTGCAAAGCCTGCTCTTATTACGCGGTGAAAATCGGGCGGCGCTTGAAAAACTCGAACGCTTCGAACTCGCCGCCGCCGCCGCGGAAATTCTGATTTTGTTCGACTTTGAACGATATGCCGGTGAATACGGGGCGCCGATGTTTGCGGGAGTTCGCGGCGCACAATTTCGTACCGTGACGATACGCTTTGGGATGGGCGTTCCGCTTGCAATAAACGCTCTTGCGCTCATCTTCAAACCACGCGGAACGTTTGCCAAGCTTCTGAGGGCAGGTGCCGCTGCGTTAACGCTCGCGGGTGGCTACATGCTGCGCCAGACGTTGATCGAAAGCGGCAAGGATTCCGCCGACGATCCTCGGGCGGGATTCGCGCAACCGGAATGAGCGAGGTTCGCATGATTTCCGTTGCAGACGGAAAGGCAAGCGAAAGGCTCGATGAGGTCGCTAGCGAAGAGCCGCTCGAGATCCGCCTCCCGCGCAACGGGCGGGGACATCACAGCCTCGCCGTCACCATGCGCACGCCCGGAAACGATTTCGAGTTGGTCGCGGGCTTTCTCTTTTCCGAAGGTCTCGTAACCCGCCGCGATCAGATTTCAAGCCTGACCTACTGCGTCGACCGCGAGGTAGATGAAGAGCAGCGATTCAACATCGTCAACGCGGCGATCCCACACCAGGCGCGCGACTTGGAACGCTTGGAACGCCATTTCACCATGTCAAGCGCCTGCGGCGTGTGCGGCAAAGCCCAACTGGACGCCCTCGAAACTCGCGGCATCGAGCCGGTACGGAGTGCGATGCGCGTTGCACCGGAAACGATTCTAGCGTTGCCCGACCGGTTGCTCGGCGCGCAACACGTCTTTGCAAAAACCGGCGGCCTGCATGCTGCGGCACTGTTCGGCGGCAAGGGCGAGTTGCAAGCCGTTCGCGAAGATGTGGGCCGGCATAACGCGGTGGACAAGCTTATCGGCTCGCGGCTGCTTGAAAATGCGATGCCCCTCGGTGACTGCATCGCTCTCGTGAGCGGCCGTTCGAGTTTCGAAATCGTTCAAAAGGCGGCCGTAGCGGGAGTTCCGATTCTGTGCGCCGTTTCCGCGCCGAGCAGCCTTGCGATCGAACTCGCCCGACGATTCAACATCACGCTCATCGGCTTCTTACGCCCCGGACGCTTCAACATTTATTCGGGACGGCAACGGATCTCAGTGTAGCCGCTACGGAATGAAGAAATGTGCACGGAAAACATAAAAACCCGGAATAGGCGTGCACAAAAAGGTGCGAGGTGCAAACGAGCTATGAATCGCGGCGAACACGGCGTTGTTATCGATTGCAGCGTTGCCGCCGCTTTTCAACACTGAGGCGTCGGCAACGTTGCCGGCGGCGTCAAGGGCTATTTTTACCAGGACGGTTGCGCTGCGTATGGAGACCCCGGCCGGGTATGGGGGAGTATAGCCGGAGACCATCCTGGCGTCCTTAACCAGGGCGGGACAGTCGGCGCGGTTGACCGCCGTTCCCGGTATCGCCCGGGGCGCAGACACGGGAGCCGACGTGCGGATTTCGGCTGCCGTTAGGCCGGCTTCTTGTGTTTTTAGATTCGTTAAGTTGGCTGCGTCATTGTGCACCAGCGGCAACGTTGCGCAATCCGCCGGCTTCCCCGCTACGGACACGCTGCCGATCCAAACGGCGTCCAGCGGGGACTTCACCGGCAAACGAAAGTACACCGGTGCCGACTTAAAAGCCGTCCCGGAGCGTACGACGTTTTGTCCATCGCGAACGGCGTATTCTGCAGGAAGCAATTCCTGCGTAAAACGTACGGAATACGGTTGGTTTCTTGAGAGTACTTCTATGTTGCCCGAAATCGTTTTGGCTTCGTCGGCTTCCACGATGACGCCATACTCGTCGTCCGTTCCAAGATCGTGCTCGTCCACGGGCAACGACAACTGATGAATGGGTACGATCCCGGTCACGCGGGCGGCGCAAAACGGATCCGGGTGATCTTTCGTGAGATCCCCTCCTACAATTGCGTACGCAGGACAACCGATTGCGAGCACCATCGCGATGACTAAGGCACAGTGCTTCGAGAGGCTGTTCATGATACGGTCAACATGCAGATCGTTCCCGCAACAAAGATACCCATTTCGTCCCCACAACCCGGTGCGCGTAAGAGCTTGTCTTATCGGGAATATGTGATGGATGATCGCCGTACTCCTCGATATCGACGGAACGTTACTGGATAGTAACGGCGCCCACGCGGCTGCTTGGTCGGACGCTTTTGCCGCTTTTGGTTACGCCATTCCGAAGATGCGCGTGTTACCGCTCATCGGCATGGGCGGCGACAAAGTGATGGCGACGCTCGTTCCGGGGCTGCAACCGGACGACGGCGGGTTGGGTGCACGAATCGGCGGGAAGCGCGCACAGATATTTAAACAAACCTATTTGCCGTCGTGTAAGCCAACGCGGGGCGCACGCGCGTTGCTCGAAGAACTCAAGCGGCGTGATTGCACGCTCGTTATGGCGACTTCGGCAAAAGGCGACGAACTGTACGACTTGCTGCGCGCGGCCGGCGTCGAGGATCTAATCGATAACGCCGCGTCGTCGGACGACGCAAGGGCTTCCAAACCCGAACCCGGCATCGTCGTGGCTGCGCTGCAGAAGGCCGGTGCCGGTCCGGAAAACGCCATCATGTTAGGCGACACGCCCTACGACATTCTGGCGGCGCACAGCGCAGGAATACGGATCGTCGCGCTTCGCTGCGGCGGTTGGCACGAACCCGAACTCGCCGATGCGCAAGCGGTGTACGACGATCCCGCGGCCGTACTCGCGCATCTTGACGTTCCGCCTCTCACAGAAATGATTCCGAGCGGGCCAGAAACGCGGTCAAAAGAAGATTGAATAGCTCGGGGGTATCCGCATTTACTACGTGCCCCGCCCCCGCAACGACTTCCAAACGTGCGCCCGGAATGCCGTCCGCGATTTCTTCGGACAGTGCCCGAGGCGCAATTGGATCGAGTTCGCCGCACACGACCAGCGCCGGTACGGTTATCGACCCCAACTCGTTGCGGTAATCGCCCGTCCACGTTGCATGCGTCGAGGCGATGTAACACGGCAACGATTTGTCTCCCATCTGCGAAATGGTTTCCTCGATTCGCCGGGGTGGCGCCCCGGGTGGTAAGACCTTGGCCCCGCGCTCGCGCGCAAACGCTTCCAGACTCTCCGCCGCACTAACGTTGGCGATAATCGCAGCCGCATATTGGGCGTTGTCCGGGTACCGCGCAAAACTTCCCACGATCGTCATGGAGGCAATTCGGCCCGGCGCGTGGCGCCACAATTCGAAACCGACGACGCCGCCTAAACTGCAGCCGACGAGGTGAAAGCGTCCGATCTCGGCAGCGTCCGCAACGGCAAGCACGTCTCGCGCGAAGCCCTCGCGCGAAATGACCGACGGGTCGGGATCGTTTTCGGCGGCGCCGTTCCCGCGTAGTTCGATCGCGTAGCAGCGGTACCGGTCGCAGAGGGCGTCCAGTTGATAATCCCAAATCGCGGCGGTCGAACCGACGCCGTGAACAAAGAAGATCGCTTCGCCTGTGTCGCCGCCGGTGCGCGCGCCGGCAAGGACCCCGTCCGAAGCGGGCGTCCACATCGTCTCAATCATGCGCGGACGCGTTTCTTTTCAACAAACGCTTTCACATCTTCATACGCATAGGTATTGAGGACTTGCTCTTTGCGCAGGCCGGCGCGGCGGGCTTGGCTGACGGCAAGATCGATATTTGCGAGCTGAGCCATGCTATGCGCGTCGCTGTCGGTCGTGAACGTTACGCCGAATTCGCTCGCGCGTCGAGCAAGCGGTGCGGGTAGATCCAGCCGGCCCTCTTGGCCGTCGATTTCAAGCGCCGTTCCCGTCCGGGCCGCGGCGGCGAACACGCTGTCGTAATCAAATTCGTATCCGCCGAAGGACCCGTACCGCCCGGTCGGGTGGCCGATGATGTTGACGTATGGATTTTCGCACGCGCGAATCAGCCGGCGCGTTAGCTCGTCGCGCGATTGATTGAGCGCGGAATGAATGCTGCCGATCACGATGTCAAACTGCGCGAGCACCGCGTCATCGTAATCCATCGAACCGTCCGCCAGAATATCGACTTCGCTGCTGCACAGGGTTCGGATGGCGTGCTGTTTGCCGACCTCGCGAATGTACTCGCGTTGCTCCCGAATTTGTGTGGGAGCCAGCCCGAACTTCGGTCCGCGCCCCCACGAATGTTCGGAAATAGCATGATATTCGTATCCGCGCCGTGCCGCCTGCGCAATCATCGTTTCGAGCGAGTCACGCCCGTCGCTCCAGGTGGAATGCATGTGAAAGTCGCCTCGAATATCGGCGAGCCGCACGAGTTCGGGCAGTTCGCGCGCGCGAGCTGCTTCGATTTCGCCGATGCCCGAGCGCAACTCCGGCGGTACGTACTGCATGTCGAGCGCGGCGTACACTTCTTCTTCGGTGCGGCACGTAATGGAGCGTCCGGTTTCGAGTTCCAGGATACCGTTTTCGCTAACGCGCAAACCCTTGCGCACCGCATACTCACGCAATTGAATGTTGTGCTCGCGGCTACCGGTAAAATGCTGCAGCAAATTACCGTACACGGCATCCGGCAACACGCGCAGATCGATCTGCAGCCCGTCCTGCAGCCAAATGCTCGCCTTGGTCGGGCCCTCGGCCAGAATGGACTGCGCGCGCTCCCACTTTACGAAATAGTCGATTACCGCGGCGGCCGCATTCGACGTGCAGACGATATCGATATCGCCAACGGTAACCTCGGCGCGGCGCAAGCTGCCTGCATACGTCAAACGGTCGGTCGGAGGCCCCGCGTGCAGGTACTCCAATACGCCGCGCGCGACGCGCAGCGCCGCCCCGAGCGCCGTGCGGTTTTGGCGCCCTTTGTACGCAAGAATGCCGCGCTTAATATTTTCGATCGACTTTTTTCCCATTCGCGGAATCTCTTCGAGCGCGCCCGATTCGACCGCGGCTTCGAGATCGCAAAGCGAACCGATACCGTACCGCTCAAAGAGCATTCCCGCGGTCTTAATGCCGATGCCGGATATCCCGAGCACCTCGAAAATTGTCGCGGGGAAGCGCACGTAAAGGTCTCGGAGCAATTCGCAGTCCCCGCGCTCGCATAATTCTGCGATGGTTGCAGCGATCGACTTGCCGATGCCCGGAAGTTTTACCAGCTCGCCGGTTGCGAGCATCTCTTTGAGGGGACCGGCGTTTTCGACGGCCGAGGCGGCGCGCTCGTAGGCCATAAATTTAAAGAACGGCTCGCCCCCAAGTTCCATCAGCGTCCGGATTTCATTCAGCCGTTTTGCGATCTGATCGTTTCCCAGCAAAAGGTCCACTCCGTTTTTCGGACTAAGTTTCACGAAGCGATGCGCGCACGCCTACAACCCGAGATTTTTGCCTTACCTATCGAGAAGATGCGCGACGGGTATTATTCCGATACCTATTTCGACCTTGCCCCTCAAATAGTACGGCCGAATTCGCGCTTGCAGCGGGTGAGGTAGTGTCTGCTCTCGAGATGCGGCACGCAGGCTTCGCGCGCGCGGAGCGCACCTTGCTTGCGCCGGTTTCAATTTCGCTGGCCTATCGATCCAGGGCCGAGATGGCATGCGACTCCGCCCTCGCTGCGGGCATCGTGGCTCGCCTGGCCGCGGGGATAATCAAATGCAGCACCGGTCACGTATTCGTGGGCGACTTCGATCCAAAAATCCAACCGGTTCAAGTGAAACGGCTCGTCGGATTTTTGCCGAGCCAGCGCCCGCGAAACCCGTTTTGCGCCGGCGACTATTTCTCGTACCGCGCCGCATTGTGGGGGTTGGAACGCGAGGCCGCTCTTGCGAAAGGCCGTGCGTTGCTCGCGCGTTTGGACGCCTTAGACGGCAGCGAAGCGGCATTGCTCGCCGGAATTTTTTTGCACGATCCGGCACTCGTCGTACTCGACTGCCCGGGCGAGCACGTGCGCGCGGCCGCGGAAGCCCTGGCGGAAACGGCCGCCGTATTTGTGACCTGCCACGCCCATGCGTAACGCGCGCGCGACGCTGGCGATTGCCAAATCGCGGTTGCGCACGCTCTGGCCCGTGGCGATCGTGCTGCTGATTAGCAGCGCTGCCTTCGGGTGGTTTCAACAAAATACACTCTCGGCGTTTGCGCAAGCGCAACACGTTTTGCTGGACGAACCGACCGCGTGGCTATTCGGGCCGTTAATTTTTACGACGGCGCTCGCGATCGCCATTGCGTACGCGAATACGCGGACCTCACAATGCGACATTTTTGCGTTTTGCGAAGAGTCCGCGCCTCTGTTCGGACGCGTTCGAGCGCGCGCATCGGCCATCGTACCGTGCATCCTCGTGCTCGCCTGTTGCGTGGCCGAATATTTGGGCGCGCGATTCAACCCGAACTACGTCACGCCGCCGACCTTCTTTCTTTTCGACGCAATCGGCGCCGTTACGGCAATGCTCGTGGCACTATCGATTCCACTACGCTCGCGGTGGAATAAGGTTCTGTATGCGCTCTTAGCATTCGGTGTTTCGGTCCTGTGCGGAGTCATCGCAGTCGCCGCCATCACGTACACAAACGACTGGATCGAAGTTATGATGGGCGACGCCTATTTTCAGGACTTCAACGACCTGTGGGGCGCCATAGCCGAATTGGCGTTTGCGACGCTTATTGGTTTCATCGCAATCCGCCAATACGGCGAAGCTCTGGCACGTTTCGATCCGCTTCCGGGCGCGGACGAACCCGTGCGTTAGACCGAGGCGGGCATCGCCGCTGCGAGTTTTTCTAGAATTGCGCGATTGAACTGCGGGATGTCCTCGGGATTGCGCGAGGTCACCCAGTTGCTGTCCTGTACGACCGGCTGGTCGCGAAAGAGGCCGCCTGCATTGCGGATGTCATCCGCGATCGAAGCAAATCCGGTGAGTTGCCGCCCGCGCACGAGCTGTGCGGAGATGAGAACTTGAGGTCCATGACAGATCACGAACATCGGTTTCTTTGCCGCGTCGAACTCGCGAACGAAGCGTTGCACTTCTTTATCCATCCGGATATGATCCGGCGACGTTCCGCCGGGGATAAGCAGCGCGTCGAAATCTTCGGCGGTGCAGTCCGCGACCAACTCTTCGGCTTTCACGCTGGTGCCTTCGTCAAGACCCTTCTTGCCGCGGATTTTCTGGCGTGATTTTTCGTCAATTCCGACGATAGTCACAATGGCGCCCGATTCTTCCAACGCGCGCCGGGGTTCCAATAACTCTGATTCTTCAAATCCGTCGCCGACGAGTGCGGCGATCCGTTTACCTTCGACTGATTGCATGCGGCCCTGATTTCTCTATGTGGCTAAAGTGTCCCACCCGTCTGCTGCACGGCCGTCCGCAAGAGGTAGGCCATCTCGAGCTCTAGTTTACCCAGCGAATCCAAAATTACATCATCGGCAAGCGCCTTCATCGCCGGGTTGCGCTTGATCATGTCCGCTTCCGGTACGGCATGCCGCGGATTGATCTCGCGCATGTAGATACGCGCGTCGTACCGCAGTTGGCCCTCCGGGAGAAAATAGAGCGGATCCAGACCGAAGGCATAGACTTCGAGCGATAGCAAGCCCGTTTTTTGCATGAACTCAATAGCCTTTAACCGCGTCGCCTGCGCGATACGGGCGAGTGCGCTGACCGCCAGGCGCTCTTCCCCCTTAAACACCGCCTCAAGCAAATGAGCGCTTAAATCCGTCGCCTGCGCGAGGGCGGCAGCATCGTAGGATGCGGCCTCTGCGAGTTTACGCAACGCGGCGCCGAACGCGGCTCCTCCGGCCGTGCCGAGCCGCCCGTCCCACGCGGGAGTCGTGATATCTTTCATGCCGTCGGCTCCGTTCGAACTAAGATGGAGTTGCCTTCTACGCGCACTTCAAAGCGCGGCACGGCAGCAAAATCGCCGAGCGACATCTTTCCCGAGCGCACGTCAAAGCACCACGCGTGCCACGGACACGTCACCATCGTACCTTCAAGAAAACCCTCGGAAAGCGGACCGCCTTGATGGGGGCAAGCGTCTTCGAGCGCGTAGAAATTTCCATCGACATGAAAGATCGCGACTTCATATTTGCCGACCGTAAACGCCCGCGAACTGCGCACATCGATATCTCCGACCTGCGCTACGACGACAAACTCCGGCAATCTACAGCCTCCGCCTTATCGGCAACGCAATCGGGAACGATACACGCTTCGCAACCGCTCGCAGCGGTTCCGCTCCCACGGCGAAACAAACAAAAAAGACTGCAGCGAACCGCAGCCTTTTTTATTCGTATCGGAGCGAAGGAGTGCTACGGGCTCGTTGTCGTAGACGAACCGGAGTTCGTCGTGCCGTTAGTCGTCGTCGTTGTCGTCGAAGAGGACGATCCGTCCGCCGGTTGTCCGGTCGTTACCGTGGTGTTGCTGGTCGTCGTGTTCGTTGCGTTCCAAGGCTGCCAAACAAACAGGCCGATAATCACGATTGCGATGACGGCAATAATTCCGAAAATCAGGGCGTTACTGCCGCCGTCTTCGACGACGCGCGTTTCGCTGACTACCGGTTGATCATGGACTATGACGGTGCGATCGTTCACGAGTTGCCTCCAAGTTAGATGCCCCATTATACCCGGGCGAGCGCCCGCCAAAACGCGCCGCACGGCTGGGCCTTAATAGTGACCTTCGAACCAAAGGAATGGACGCAATCAACCTTCGAACCCCTCGATGGGATCGACCGCGAAATTCTCGCGGCACTGCAAGGCGCCGCACGACTGCGAGTAACGGACATCGGGCGTCTGGTAAACCTCTGAACGCCGGCCGTCGCGGAGGCATGCGCAGCCTGGAGGAAAACGGGGGCGACGCTTACCGCACGGACGTAAATCTGCGCGCCCTAGGTTGTTCGATCAGCGCTATCATTCGCGTTAGTCCGCAGAGTCGCAAGCTGCACGTTATCCCTCAAGTAGCGCGACGTTCCCGACGTCACGGAGTGCTATCGGATCACGGGCGAAGACTGCTATTTCATGCGGGTTCATTTTGCGCTCGATCGATGATCTCGAGGCAATTCTGGACCGGTTTACCCCGCACGGACGAACGACGACGTCGATCGTGCATTCGGCATCCGTACCGCCCAGATCGCTCCCCATTTTATAGAGAAGATCGGCCCCAAACGCCGTTTCAAGGCAGCCGCCCACTCGAGCGCTTGCGGCCTGCGGGCATCTCTGATATGATTCGCCGGTCCCCGGAGCGGACTCGAAGCCGTCGAGCCTGCATTCCGCAAGGGAGTCTTTCCTGCACAAGGAGTCCACTCGAATATGCCCCTGACCAAAGAACAAAAGACCGAAATCGCCGCAAAATTTGCGCGCACGCCCGGCGACACCGGCTCAGCCGACGTTCAAGTCGCCGTCCTGACCGCTTCCATCAACTCGCTGACCGAGCACCTGAAGATTCACAAGAAGGATCATCACAGCCGGCGCGGTTTGCTGCTGCAAGTCGGCCAGCGCCGTCGCCTGCTCGGCTATTTGCAAAAAATCGACATCGAGCGGTACCGTAAGCTCATCGCCGACCTGGGTCTGCGCCGCTAACACGGCAATCGATCGTTCAAAAAAGGAAGCCGCGAAAGCGGCTTCTTTTTTTTCGGCAACGAGCTACGGGACGAAAATGTGCGCAGGAATCCACCGGTTGCGCGATCACACCCACTTTCATGCTCATTTCGCAAGCGGATGAACGGGCGGCGCTCGACCGGGCCGTCGCAACGCTCGCCCGCGGCGCGACGGAATGGGCGCGACTCGAACTCGCCGAGCGAATCGCGCTCTTCGGCGCGGTGCGTCCGCTCATCGTGCGCCACGCGCGAGCCTGGGTGGACGCATCCACCGCAGCTAAGGGCATCGACCCGGGCTCGCCGCTAGCCGGTGAAGAGTGGACCTCGGGACCGTTGGCAGTACTCTACGCGATCAACCGCTACATCCGCACGCTGCGCGATCTGCAGGCGTGCGGGCGCGTGAACCTGCCCGGCAAACCGCGCACTCGCAAAGACGGCCAACTCATCGTGCCCGTCTTTCCGGTGACCTTGTACGACCGTCTTCTGTTTAGCGGTATTTCGGCGCAAACATGGCTTCCCGCACATGTCACCGCGGATACGCTGGACGGCCACATGGCGAAGTTTTACCGCAGCAAGCACCATCAACCCCGCGTGGCACTCGTCCTGGGTGCCGGAAATATTTCCGCCATCGCGCCCTTAGACGTGCTCTATAAACTCATCGCATGCGGAGCAGTCTGCATTTTGAAACCCAGTCCGGTTAACGAATATCTCGCACCCATCTTCCGCGAGGTGTTTGCGCCCTTGATCGAGCGCAACTTTCTTGCGATCGTTACCGGCGGCTCCGCCACCGGTGCGTATTTAACCGGCCATCGCGACGTCGACGAAATTCATATTACGGGCAGTGCCCAAACGCACGACGCCATCGTTTTCGGAAAAAGTGGCGAACGCCGTGGTACGCCGCTGCAAAAACCGGTCACGAGCGAACTGGGAAACGTCAGTCCCACAATTGTCGTTCCGGGTCCGTGGACACGCGCGGATGTGGCATTTGCGGCCGAGCACATTCTCACTCAAAAAATGCATAACGGCGGATTTAATTGCATCGCCGCGCAAGTGTTGATCTTGTCACAAGAATGGGAACACTCGGACGCGCTGATCGCACAGATCGAGGCGGTAATAGCGCGCACCCCGCCGCGCGCGGGTTACTATCCGGGCGCTGCAGAGCGCCAAGCCCGTGCCGTCGCCGCCGGCGGTGCTAACCGCGAATACGACACGGCGACGGAGACGATCGTGCCGCGCACGATCGTTCACGCCGATGCACAAACGAACCATCCTGCCTTCACGAGCGAAGCGTTTGGAAGCGTGCTCACAATCACGCGTTTGCCCGGCGCAGATGCTGCAGCGTTTCTCGAGAGCGCGGTTGCGTTTGCCAACGACCGGCTGTACGGAACGCTCGGCGCAAACATGATCATCGACCCGAAAACAGAGCGCGAGTTAGGGAGTCGGTTCGAAGATTCCGTGGAGGCGTTACGTTACGGATCGATTGCGATCAATGCTTGGACCGGCGTGTCGTTTTTGCTGGCAGAGACCAGTTGGGGCGCGTTTCCCGGCCATACGGCCGAAGATATTCAAAGCGGCACCGGCGTCGTGCACAATTCGTTCCTGTTCGACGCCCCACAAAAAACGGTCTTGCGCGGACCCTTCTATCCGTTTCCGCGCAGCGTATTGCACGGCCGGCTCACGCTGCTTCCACGGCCGCCGTGGTTTGTCACGAACAAACGAGCGGCCGACATTGCGCGCCGGCTTTTGGCGTTCGAATACGCACCGGACATGCGTAAAATTCCGGGCATTTTTGGCTCGGCCTTACGGGGTTAGTACCCGAGCGCTTCACCCGAACTGCGCCGGCTGTCGGACCCGCCGTAGCGCATGCCGGTTTTTAAGTCGATGACGATCGCCTGCGCCAATCCCCACCTGTCGTATTGTTTGAAAGTGTAGCCCATCGCGGAAAGTTTTTGCATGTCCGCCGGCGTGATGGCATTGAGCTCGATTTGAACGACATCGGGTAACCATTGGTGATGCACGCGCGGAGCATCGACTGCATCTTGGACGTTCATACCGTAATCGATGACGTTTTGCAAAACCGCGAGCGTGACCGTGCTAATGCGGCTTCCGCCGGGACTTCCGGCTACCATAAAAAGCTTGCCGTTCTTCGTAACGATCGACGGGCTCATCGACGAAAGCGGACGCTTCCCGCCGGCTACGGCATTGCGCACGCCTTGCACGAGGCCATAGAGATTAGCGACGCCCGGTTTTGAGGTGAAGTCGTCCATTTCGTTGTTGAGTAAAAAACCCGTATTGCCGGCAACTAAACCGGATCCGAAGGTATCGTTAATCGTGTACGTCACGGCGACGGCATTGCCGAAGCGGTCCACGACCGAATAGTGCGTGGTCTGCAGATGTTCGGGTAGCGGGCCAAGGCCGGGGTGGACGTCCGTCGAGGCCGTCGCACGGTTGGCTTGAATCTGCGCGCGCAGTCTGGCTGCATACGATGGCGACAATAGTTCGGATACGGGATTTTTAACAAAGGCCGGATCGCCAAGGTAGGTGTTGCGGTCGGCAAATGCGCGCCGTTCGGCTTCAACGGTGACGTGCACGCTTTTCGCACTATTCCATCCGTAAGAGCGCAGCGGAAAACCTTGCGTAATGTTAAGAATCTCACACATCGTGATTCCACCGGAACTCGGGGGCGGTGCGGACGAAATCGAATATCCACGGTACGCGCAGCGAACGGGCGGCATCTCCTTGATGCGATAGTTCGCGAAATCTTGCACGGTCAGCAGCCCTCCGTTTGCGTTACTTGCATCGACGATCTCCTTCGCGATCGAACCCTGGTAGAACGCGTGCGGCCCGCGCTGCGAAATCAAGGCCAGGGTTGCGGCAAGATCCGGCTGGCGCAAACGCTCTCCGGGCAGATACGGTTTACCGTTGTGGGTGAAGACGCGCCTCGCCGGCACAGACGCAGCTAAATCGCCGATCGCAGCGTTGTACTCGCGCGAGTCGCCCGCGTCCACGATGTATCCATCACGCGCGAGCGCAATCGACGGCGCAATCAAGGCTTGGCGCGCGCGCGTTCCGTATTTTCCGCGCGCGTATTCCAAACCCATCACGGTTCCCGGAACGCCGACGGCCTTGTAGGTTTTCGTGCTCGCATCTTTGACCACGTTGCCGGCGGCATCCAAAAACATATCGGCCCTGGCGGCGCGCGGCGCCCGCTCACGAAAGTCGATAAACGTTTCCTTGCC
>JALZBM010000257.1 GCA_030947385.1 Vulcanimicrobiota bacterium | reverse complement strand
GAGCTGCGCGAACGCAGCGCGCGCGAACTGGTCGCTTTGGATCTGCCCGGCTATGCCATCGGCGGCCTCTCCGTCGGCGAAACGCGCGAAGAGATGTACGAATTCGCACGGCGCAGCGCATCGTTCTTGCCGGCGGAAAAGCCGCGTTACCTCATGGGCGTCGGTACGGTTCGCGATTTACTTGTGGCCGTCGACTGCGGCATCGATATGTTCGATTGCGTCTATCCCACGCGGTGCGGCCGCAACGGGCGCGCCATCACGCGTGCCGGCGATCTCAACATTCGCAACGCGGAATTCGGACGTGATTTCGCGCCGCTCGATTCCAATTGCGGCTGCGAGGTTTGCACCACCCACTCGCGCGCGTATATCTCGCATCTCTTTCGGAGCAACGAAATGCTCGGTCCGCACTTACTTTCTTATCACAATGTATACGTTCTCAACCAACTCATGGAGGAAGCGCGCCACGCAATCGAGGACCATCGGTGGCCGGGCTTTCGCGATGGCGCACTAGCGGAGACACAGTCATGATTCGGCTTTTCGTTGCGGGGTATCCGCGCGACGCATCAAAAGAAGATTTGCTCGCCCTGTTCAAACAATTCGGTGTCGGCGACGAGGGTGTGGTTTTCCCACGCGACCGCCGCAGCCGCCGCAAAAAAGGCTTCGCCTACGTTGAAGTTGAGAGCGACCAAAGCGCACAGGCCGCCATCCAGACGTTCCACCTCTTCGAAATTGCCGGCAAACAACTCACCGTCTGCCGCGCCGAAGACCGCCCCTTAAAAAAACCGCGCCGCCGCTAAGCCGCGCTACTTCGATTCGAGCGTGCGAACCGTTTGCGCGCACTGCGTGCAGAGCGTTGGGTGATCCGGATCCGTGCCGAGCGGCAAGACTTTGCGGCAGCGCTGGCATTTGCCGCCTTGCGCCGGTTCGATGGTTTCAAGGGTGACGCCGTCGCCCTCGGCTGCCAGCAAATCCAAACGCGAGACGTTGAGCATTTCGCGAAGATCGTCACCCAAGGCCCGCAGAAGCGGGTAGATATTTCCGCCGGCGCGCAACGTCACCCACGCATCGTAGTCACGTGGACCGTCATTTGAAGCAACGCGCGAACGCAGGCCCTTCACGAGTTCCCACAACTCCAGTTCCTGGCGGTCGACGTCGGCGATTTGCGGCGGCGGTAAATCGAAGACGCTTTCGTGTTTGCCTTTGAGGACTTCCGGCAAAAATTGCCAGGCTTCTTCGGACGTAAAGGACAGTAGCGGCGCGAGGACGGTCATGAAGTTCTTAAAGATATAGAACAATGCGCTTTGGGCGCTGCGGCGGCGCTTGGAATCGGGCAGCTCGCAGTACAGCGGATCTTTGAGCGCGTCGAGATAGAAGCCCGAGAGATCTTCGCCTTCGAATTGGATGATCGATAGGTACGCGTCGTGCAGTCCGTAAGCCGCATAGTGTTTTCGCACGCGCACGATCATATCGTCGGCGGCCACGCATGCCAGACGGTCGAACGGGTGCATCGCAGCCCGCGCGACGATGTCGGCGGGTGTGAAATCGCTTAATACCGAGATCATAAACCGCACGCGGTTGCGGATATTGCGGTAGACGCGACTGACTTGTTCGACGAGCGGGTCGCCGAAGCGGACGTCATCGGTAAATTCAACCGATGCAACCCACAAACGCAAGACGTCCGCGCCGAATTTTGCCATCGCTTCCTCGGCACCATAGTAATTACCAAGCGATTTGGACATTGCCGTTCCGTCGGGCCCGTTCACCCAGCCGTTACTTACCACGTGTTTGTACGGCGGTGCGCCTTTGAGAGCAACGGCCGTGATGAGCGAGCTGCGGAACCAACCGCGGTATTGATCGCCGCCTTCCAGTACGAGATCCGAGGGCCACGGAATACCGTCTCTGCCGAGGACCGCTAGGTGCGTCACGCCCGATTCGAACCAAATGTCGACGATGTTCTTTTCTTTTTCAAACGCGGTTCCGCGACAATTGGGGCAATGAAATCCGGCGGGAAGAAACGACGCCACGTCGTCGCGATACCATGCTTGCGCGCCCTCGATGCGAAACCGTTTGGCGGCGGCGCGCGCAATCTCCGGATCGAGAATTGATTCGTTGCACGCAAGGCAGATGACCGCGGGAATGGGCGTACCCCAGGTGCGCTGACGCGAGATGCACCATTCCGGGTGGTTCTCAAGCATTTGCGTCATGCGGTTTTCTCCCCATGCCGGCGTCCACTTCACATCTTCGATCGCATCGATCGTGCGCGCGCGCAATCTGTTTTGATCCATGGCGATAAACCACTGCGCCGTGGCGCGGAAGATGACGGGGTTGTGGCAACGCCAGCAGTGCGGATAGGAGTGCTCGAATTCGTTTGCAGCAACCAGCGCGCCGCTCTTTTCCAAATCTTCGATGATGACCGGGTTGGCGGCAAAGACTTGCAGACCCGCATAGGGGCCCGCTTCCGCCGTAAAGTGGCCGCGGGCATCGACCGGCATGATCACGGGCAAATTGTATCTCAGTCCGGTTTCAAAATCGTCGGCGCCGTGACCCGGTGCGGTATGAACGGCGCCCGTTCCCGTTTCCAAATCCACGTAATCCGCGAGCACGATGGCCGAGTCGCGATCCAAAAAGGGATGGCGCACGTTCGCACCTTCGAGTTGCGCTCCGCCAACTTGCGCGACAAAAGATGCCGGCGGCAGCCCCGCGGTTTGCGCCAGGGACGTCTGCAACTCCGTTGCTACGAGATACAACTCGCTCGCAGTCTCGTATAGGCCGTAACGTGCGTCGGGCTTAAGCGCGATCGCCACATTCGAAGGGAGCGTCCAAGGCGTCGTCGTCCAAATAATAACGGACAGCGGTTTGGACGATTCGCCCGCGCCGAACCGGTTTAGAATATCGGCTTGCTGCTCGTCATTTGCGGTGAAACGCACGAAAATGGAAGGTGAGCGTTTGTTTGCGTATTCGATTTCAGCTTCCGCCAGCGCCGTTTCGTCGTGGATGCACCACAGCGTGGAGCGCAGGCCTTTATACAGCTGATTGGCCTGTGCGAGATCGGCCAGCGCCTCGACGATCGTGGCTTCGAATTCGGGATCGATCGTGCGGTAGGGCCGTTCCCACCGCCCGAAATTTCCCATGCGCATGCGCGTCGCGCGCTGAACGTTCAGCCAGTGCAGCGCCCGCTCTTTGCACTTGGCGCGCAACTCAATGGGATCCACCGCGTGAAAGTCTTTCACTTTCAAATGCTTGAGCGTGTCGAGTTCGATCGGCAGCCCATGCATATCCCAACCGGGAATGAATTCGGCCCAGCGTCCGTCCAGCAGCGCGATCTTCACAAAAATATCTTTAAGGACCATCCCCAAAAAATGGCCCATGTGGAGGTTGCCGTTGGCGTAGGGCGGTCCGTCATGCAGAATCCACGGTTGCGCGCCTTCGTTCGCCTTGAGGCGGCGCGCGTAGGTCTTACGCTCCTTCCACCAAGCGATGCGTTCCGGTTCGCGTTTGGGCAACTCCGCGCGCATC
>JALZBM010000256.1 GCA_030947385.1 Vulcanimicrobiota bacterium | reverse complement strand
CCGCCGGGATCGCCGCCGCTGTTGCCGCCGCCGCCGCCACCGCCGCGTCCGCCGAAGAGTTCGTTGCCGAGAAAGGCGCCGCCGAGTCCGCCGAGCATGCCGCTAAAGAAACTTCCGCCTCCGCCGCCCATGCCGCCATATCCCGGGCCGTATCCCTGTTGTCCGTAACCCGGCGCGCCGGGCGCCGCCGGCGGTCCGCCGTAGCCCATCGGCATGCGCGGTGCCGACATCGCGCGAATGATCGAACGGATTACTAAAAACGCAACCACCAAAAGAACGATAAGCCAAAAGCCGCTCAAATGAAAACCTCCCGTGGGCGAACTTGCATACGGAGCATTCGCGCGCGTCCGCACCGGAGCAACCGCTCCGCTTGCGCCGCCGAGCGAACTCATATGCGAACGGTAAATGCCGAGCACGGAGTCGACGCCGGTCGTGACGCCGCCGTCGTAATCGCCGTTTTTAAACTGCGCTCCCATGCTTTGATAGATGGGTGAGAAGATCGAAGGACTGAACCAGCCCGCGCGCGTTCCGGCTGCGTCGGGAACGATGAAATCTTTGCGGTCGTCCTTGGCGATGTAAATGAGCACCCCGTTGACGCCGAGGTCCGAAAATGCTTTTCCCGCGGCATCCCGGATGGGCGAGCCCCCGAGGGACGTAACGGTTTGTACGACGACCTCTTTACCGGTTTGGGCGTTAAAGGCCGAAACGCGCTGGTCGATCGCCGTAACCGTTTGCGGGCTCAGCAGCGAGGCGTTGTCGATGACGTAGCTGCTGCGCGCCAACGCCGGCGAGGCGCTTAGGCACAGGGCTGCAGCCAAGGCTGCGAGGGCGCTAAGGCGTTTCATATGGGGTGTTCTCCTCATGCCGGTTGATACTGCCGCAAAGGCGCAGAGTTGCAAATGCCGGTACGCTAGGGCTTGACGGCGACCGCGAACGCCACCCCAACGATGCTCAGAACGAAGATCGCAAGAAAGATCCAGACCCCGGCCTTGATGAGTGTTTGACGGCGCGTGCGCGATGCCCGCGACTGGACGCGCGGACTCACGTGCTTTGCGCCTTGCGCGCGTCCGCGCCGCCCCACAGACGTTCCAGGTTGTAAAACTCGCGTTGCTCCGGCGTGAAGATGTGGACGATCACGTCACCTGCGTCCAGCAGAATCCAGGTACCCTCGCCGTAGCCTTCCGTGCGCGCGATGTTAAACCCGTGGGCTTTCACCGCTTCGGTTATCGCATCGGCGATCGAACGCGTTTGTATTTTCGAGCGTCCCGTGACGATCGCGAAGGCGTCGGCAATAATCGTGCGGCCCTCCAAATCGATGACCAAAAAATCTTCGCCTTTTTTATCCAGCGCCGCGTCTTTGACGGCGTCAATTAGTTCGGACAGTGACTACCTCCAAGAATCGGCTACCACGCCGAATGTGTCTGCCGCTAGTAAGCTTTGCGGTGCTGCCGCAAGACCTTTTTCCCGCAGGAAGAGAAATGAAGAGTGCAGCGTAGCCGCCATGGCCTGGTGCAGATTCTCAAAGGCGAGCGCGAGAATTTCTTCGCGGCCGGCAAACGTGCGCCCCGGCTCCAATCCGTCGGCAAGATACACAACGCAGTCCAGCGCCGACATCTCCCGGGCACCGAGCGTATGTTTACGGATCGCGCTCAAGATGGGCTCATCTGAGATGCCGAACTCCTCGCGCGCAATCTCCGCGCCGAGCGGCCCATGCAACACGATCGGGTGGTCGCGGGCGTAATCGTCAACCGGGAGCCGGCGGGTCGCGGCCTCCTGCAGCAAGCGCGGCGCCGAATACAGCCGGGCGAGATCGTGTAACATTCCGGCCAATCGCGCGTGCCGGGTGCAAAGTCCGTGTCGCCGGGCAAGGCGCTCGCCCAACCGCGCAACGCGCACGCAGTGCGCGTACCGGTGATCCTGATCGAGATGGGCGCGCACGCGCGCGGCGAGGCAAACAAAGTTTAGACCTTGGGCGGTAATGTGCGGAAGATTTCTTTATGAAAGAATACGGAGGCGACGGCTACGCCGTTTCGGGTTGCCGGCTTGAACGCATAACTCATCGCCGTCGATATGGCGGCGCGATCGAGATCGATATCGCCGCTGGTTGAAAGAATTTTTGCCGTGCTGACTTTACCGGCCGCATCGACGCTAACGCGCACGAAGGCATCGCCTTGATTCTTCGTCGGCGGATAATCGGATGAGCCGTGATGAATGAGAACGGGCGCGGTGAACGCAACGTGCGCCGGATCCGCGCCTCCCGGAACGACACCCGCGTGTGCGAGATAGTCATGATATCCGTAAAAGGCTTCGCCGAGCGTCTTCGTCTCTTGACCGAAAAGCAGAATTGCCAACGTTGCGGGGCCGACGTTGTAGCCGCGAACGTCCGCTTTTTCGCCGTTATCGGGAAACGTTGCATTGGCTGCGAACGCTTGGAGACTTGCAAAATGCGTTTCCGCCTCGGGCACCGTCATCAATCCGAAATTCAATAGCAACGGCGGCGTGCTCGGAAGCGCAAAACTCACCGGACCCCTCGTCGATGGAAGGATGTCGAAAAGCTGAACGATTCCGTCGTCGTCGCTCGTCACGCGCACCTCACCGGCATCCGAATCCCAGGTCCAAATCTGTCCGACGTCCGTGGTGACGACGTTGGGCGAACCATGGGATTTAATCAACGTTGCGACCGACTCGCCAAGCGCGAGATCGCTAAAGCCGAACGGCCGTACCGGCGTTGAAGAAACGGCGAGCATGAAGACGGATAAGAGCGCCGCTGCGAGCGGACGAAACCCGGTCATCACGACGGTATACCTTTGCGCAGCGCTTGCAGACGGTTCACGTAAAGCGGTCCCTTCAAGTTGCCGGCCCACATGACCAGCGCGTTTTCGTTGTTGTCGCTGTAATAGCCGCGACGCGTCGATACGATCGTAAATCCGTATTTTCTATAAAGACGTTGCGCCGCGACGTTGCTCTCGCGTACTTCGAGCGTAATCCACGATGCTCCGTGTTTAATCGTTTCCTCGAGCAAGTGCAGCAGCATGATTTCGCCGTATTTCTTACCCCGGTAATCGGGATGCACGGCGATGGTCGTAATGTGCGAATCTTCAAGGATGACCCAAATTCCGCCGTAGGCGATCGCGCGGCCCCCAACTATTCCAACGAAATAGTGCGCGAGTTTGTTGTCGTGAATTTCGTTGCGGAAGGCGTTGTGCGGCCACGTGCTGGGAAACGAGAGGGTTTCGATCTGGGTGATCTCAGCCAAATGCGAGTCGTCCATCGTTTGGATCGCCATCCCTCCGGGAAGCGCCGCATCGCGCGGATCGAGATCGAGCTTCATTGTGCGAGCGGCTCTTTTGCGGGTGGCGTTTCCCCGTAGTCGGCGCGAATCGCGTGCGGGGATTGAACGTGCCCCTGCCGCGCTGCAATATGGGCGATTGCAACGGCCGGGGGCACAAGCTGCGAAGAAGTCCGCACCACAATTCCGCGTTCGCCAAGGCCGCAGCGCACGTCCTCCGGCGTTCCCGTTTCAAGCAGCTCACCGCCGGGCCAGAGGTCTGCAA
>JALZBM010000077.1 GCA_030947385.1 Vulcanimicrobiota bacterium | reverse complement strand
CGATCGTTCGTGCAAAACCGTCAGCCTCCAAAGGCACGTACCTCAAGAGTATCACGCTCACGAGCACGATGGGCCCGGGCATCAAAGTCGACCCCACCAGAGTGAAAACGCACGCCTAAAACGAGTCAGCAGTAAGCGATAAGAAAAGGGGAGTCCGCCAAAGCGGGCTCTCTTTTCTTATTTTGGGGGACAAAAGTCGCGGCTGGATACATATTAAGCATCCGCTAAGCGCATTTAACACCTAGAGGCGGGTCGGCCCTTCGACGGGCTCAAGGGTGACCGCCCGATTTTGCGGTTGCGGGTCATCGCACATTCTGATATCATTGCGGACGGCTCCGAAGACCGTAGGCCCCCGTGAAGACGGGGTTAATTAGCGAAAGTTAGCCTACCGAGGTACCGCAGACGTTTCGCCTTTCGTTTTTACGACGATGGTTCTACGTGGCGCCCTCCGGACGGATGGAGCGCTTTTTTCATTCCTTCGGGGGCACGGCCCTCAAGAAAGACTAGCGCGAATGCCAACCGCAAAAAAAGAAGCGGCTATCGTCGAACTCAAGGACCGGATTTCCAAATCGGAAAATCTGTTCTTCACGAGTTATGCTGGACTCACCGTCGCAGATGTTAGTAAACTACGCGACGAGCTCCGCAAAGACGGCAGTTCGTATTCGATCGTCAAAAACACCCTCTTCTCGATCGCCGCGGGCGACGACCTCGCCAAGAAACTGGAAGCGTTTCTCGCCGGGCCGACCGGCGTCGTCTTTGCCGGCAAGGACCCCGTTGCACCGGCGAAAGCACTCAAAACGTTTTCCAACGAGAACAAAGCGCTCGCAATCAAAGCGGCGTACATCGACGGCCAAGTCGTCGATGCAAAACAGGTCAATGCGCTCGCCGCGTTGCCGCCTAAGGACGAATTGATCGCCAAGATGATCGGTTCGCTTGCCAGCCCGCTGCGGGGTCTCGTGACCGTGCTCTCGGGCAACCAGAGCGGACTCGTCCGCGTACTCAACGCCGTCCGCGAGCAAAAAGAAGCCGCCGGATCAGCTGCCTAAACGAAAGGTTCAATCGAAATGTCAGTCGCAGAAATCATCGAGTCCATTGATAAAATTACCGTCCTCGAACTAGCAGATCTCGTCAAGCAACTCGAAGAGAAGTATGGCGTCTCCGCCGCTGCTCCGGTTGCCATGATGGCTGCCGGCGCGGGAGCAGCTGCCGCTGCCCCGGCCGAAGCGCAGACCGAGTTCGATGCCGTCCTCAGCGAAGTCGGCGCCGAGAAGATCAAGGTCATTAAAGCCGTTCGCGAACTCACGAGCCTCGGTTTGACCGAAGCCAAAACGTTTGTCGAAAGCGCGCCGAAGTCGATCAAGAGCGGCATCACCAAAGAAGAAGCCGAAACGATCAAAAAGAAACTCGAAGAAGTCGGCGCAAAAGTCGAAATCAAATAGCTTCTACGGAACACATAAAGAAGAGCGCGGCCTTGCGGTCGCGCTCTTCTTTATTTCCGGGTGCTTCGCAAATGCTTTACGCGTATACGTCCACATTGCGGCCGATGCCGAGATGGCGTAAGTCGAAGCCTTGGCGCGGGGGCGTACCGATGAAACGTCCGGCAATCGCGCCGGCTGCCGTTCTTACGGCTTCGATCTGCCGTTGGCCGGCGGCGATAATCGAGTCCGCAGTCTTGGCGTTTGCCCGGTCCAAGCGAATGGGGTCTGGTCTATCGATTGACATCGGTCACATTGTACATGGAACGGGTCGGTCCGCGTGTAAACTTTTCTTAATGCGTGCCGCAGCAGTAGTGCCGCTTGCTCTTGCGCAGCGACGTCGTCGTGCGCTTTGCGGCTTGTCGATACGACTGGGTGCGAACGTCGGAGCGGAAGCCGGGCGCATCGAGCGGCGTCGCGCTTGCAACGTTGCCCGAATATTTTCCGAAAATCGAGGGATTACCGGCGAACTCATTCTCCAGGTCCGATATGCGGTGTTCGTCCGTGGGATGGTCCGAGAGCGCTTCCGGCGGTTTGCTGGTTGGATTGGCCTCGAACGCTCTGAACAGCCACACCATACCCCACGGGTTGATGCCCGCCCGCGCGCAGGTTTCGGCGCCCTTATGATCCGCCGAGCCTTCAACGGTGCGCGAGAAGCGCAGTCCCACGAGCTGGTCCGCGGTGCCGAGTGCAAAGTTTGCGATTTGGCTATTGCCCAGAATCGCCGAAGCCAGTCCCGCGATCAAGTCGACGTTCTGCTGTTTGCGGTTGAGGGCGATGACGTCGTGGTGAATCGTGTGTGAGGTTTCGTGACATAAGACGCCTGCTAACTCTTCCTTATTTTTGGCGAACGTCATCATCGAATCGGTCACGTACACGTTTCCACCGGGAACGGCAAAAGCGTTCGGCGACGTCTCGTGGACCAAAATAAAATGGAAGGGCGCATCGTATTGCGGATTTGCAACCGAGGCGATCCGCGCCGCAATCGGATTTAGAATTTTATAGTAGGGCGACGTTGTGAGAATCTCGCCCTTCTGTTGCAACTGCTGATACACTTGCGCGCCGATCTGCTGTTCTTGCTGGTCGGCCAGCGCCGGTGCGGCTACGCTCAGGCCAAATAGTGCGGCCATCGCGAAGGTAAGAAAACGTTTCATCTGTGGGGCTACTCCTCTGGGCTCTTGTATTCTGCCCAAAAGATCAACGTAAAAACCGTCAAAAAAGAGCCCGGCTTGGCGCCAGGCTCTTTCTTTACGTAGCCGCGCGTCCTTAGTGGACGAGAAATCCGACGAGCAAAAGTGCCACGATATTGAGCACTTTGATCATCGGGTTGATCGCGGGACCTGCAGTGTCTTTATACGGATCGCCGACCGTGTCGCCCGTGACGGCGGCCGCGTGAGCGACCGAGCCCTTACCGCCGTAGTGACCGTCCTCGATGTATTTCTTGGCATTGTCCCAGGCACCGCCGCCGCTCGTCATCGAGATGGCGACGAACAAACCGGTCACGATCGAGCCGACAAGAATGCCGCCCATCATCTGCGCTCCGGTGTTGCCTTTTAGGATGTTGAAGTAACTCAGCAGGACGACGACGACGGGTACACCGACCGGAATGAGCGCGGGGACGATCATCTCTTTGAGCGCCGCGCGCGTTACGATGTCGACCGTCGTGCCGTAATCCGGCTTGCCCGTCCCGTCCATAATTCCGGGAATCTCTCGGAACTGTCTGCGCACTTCTTCAACGACCAGACCGCCGGCGCGTCCGACTGCTTCCATTGAAAGCGACGAGAAGAGATACGGCAGCAATCCGCCGATGAGCAAGCCGCACAACACGTACGGATCGCCGATACCGAAGCTAACGGGATTCACCGCGCAATTTGCTCCGGCCGTGGCATGGCACTTGTCGCTGAGTTCTTGCAAGAACGACGCAAACAACACGACGGCGGCGAGTGCAGCCGAACCGATTGCGTACCCTTTGGTGACCGCCTTGGTGGTGTTGCCGACCGCGTCGAGCGGATCGGTAACGCCGCGAACGGCTTCCGGCAGCTCGGCCATTTCGGCGATGCCGCCCGCGTTGTCGGTGATCGGTCCGAACGAATCAATTGCAACGATAATACCCGCCATCGACAGCATCGACATGACGGCGATGGCTACGCCGTAGAGTCCAACGAGGGAATACGAGATCAAAATTCCGACGACGATGACCAGCGCCGGCAGGGCCGTCGACTGCATTGAAACGGCCAGGCCGCTGATCATGTTGGTCGCGTGCCCCGTTTGCGAAGCTGCCGCGATGCGTTTGACCGGTGAGAATTGCGTGCCCGTGTAGTACTCGGTGATGTAGGTGATCAAGCCCGTGATCAGCAGACCGACCAGCGCGCAGACGAACACCGCCCACGCCGGCGCGTGTTGAATCGTTCCGTTGATTCCCACATCGAGTCCGCCGCCGAATTGTTTGTTTGTGATGAAGTAGAACATCACGGCCGACAGTATGCCCGCGACGATCAGACCGCGATACAGTGCGCCCATGATCGAACCGCGCGCGTCTTTGCCCATCCGTACGAAAAACGTGCCGATGATCGAGGCGACGATCGATGCCGCGCCCAGCAAAATCGGAAACGTCACGGCACCAAAAACTTTTGTGAGGACGAGATGTCCGAGCAACATCGCAGCGACGGTCGTTACCACGTAGGTTTCGAACAGATCGGCCGCCATGCCGGCGCAGTCTCCGACATTGTCGCCGACGTTGTCCGCGATGACCGCCGGATTGCGCGGGTCGTCTTCGGGAATGCCGGCTTCAACCTTGCCGACCAAGTCGGCGCCGACGTCGGCCGCCTTCGTATAGATACCGCCGCCCAAACGTGCGAACACCGAAATCAACGAACATCCGAACGCGAGTCCGACCATCGCGCCGAGCGACTTACCCTGGTCTCCGGCGTTAATGCTTAAAAGGAACCAGTAATAGCCACTCACTGCGAGCAGCCCCAGGCCGACGACGAGCAATCCGGTGATCGCGCCGCCGCGGAACGCGACGTTGAGTGCCGGCGAAAGTCCGCCGCGGGCGGCCTCGGCGGTGCGAACGTTGGCGCGCACCGAAATAACCATACCGATAAAGCCGGCGGCGCCCGAAAGAATCGCGCCGATCAAGAAACCGAGAGCAGCCTCCCATCCCAGTGGCTGCGGAGCAAGTGCGATCACGACCGCGAGCACTGCAGCGACGATGGCGACCGTCGTGTACTGACGGGTCAAGAAAGCCATTGCGCCTTCTTGAATCGCGCGCGCAATTTGCTGCATCCGCGCGTTGCCGTCGGATTGGCGCAGAATCCAACTGATGAGATACAAGCCATAAATGATGGCGAGGATGCCCGCACCTAGGCCGGCGTAGATCGCCGTTTGCGGGTCGATCCCTGTCGATGAAATCATTCGTTTCCTTCAGTGAACAGCATAAAAGAGCCCGTGCTCCGACCGGCTTGCGGCAGCAAGCAAGCGTGCGCGGGGGTGACCGGGCAAGGTTGGTTCCCGGGCGGGTGGGTTCCTGTTGGCAGCAACCGCGCAGGCAGTGGCGAAGTGGCGTGCCCGATGGAAGAAATTGCCTTTCTGGTGATCGGGTGCGGGCCGGCCGGGGCGCAGGCCGCCCGCGAAGCCGCCGCGCGCGGCATCGAGACGGTCGTTCTGGAAAAAGACGCGGTCGTCGGGACCAAACGGGTGTGCGCCGCGGGGCTGCGTCCGGGATTTTGCGAGACGTTCGATTTGCCGCGCTCCATCGTACACTGCGATACGCCGCGCATGGCGCTGTTCGATGACGGTGGGCGGTGTCACGCTTTCGCAGTGCACCCGGCGCACACGACAACGCGCGAAGAACTCGATGGGACAATGGCGCAAGCCGCACGCGATGCCGGCGCGCAGGTTCGAACGCAAGCGTTGTTTCGCAGTATGCAAGCCGAGGCAGACTCTACTGTTGTGGAGTATGCCGATTTGAAAACGGGGCAGCGCCGTTCGATCCGCGCGTGCAACGTTTTCTTCGCAACCGGCGCGACCGCACGGCTGGAAGGCGACCGGCGGTTTGGATTTGCACGTTGGACCGACGGATTGTTGACGTGCTACCAGCACCGCGTGTACTTGGAGCACCCCGTCGAGGCGCACGTCTATGAAACGTTGGAGTTGCACTACTACCGCGCTGCAGATGGACGGCAAATCATCGGATGGATGTTTCCCAAGCGCGATCATCTCACGGTCGGTCTCGGCGTCATGGGTAAGATGCCCGGAGCGGCTGTACGGGCGGAACTCGACCGATTTACGGCGGGCATTGCCGGACGATTGTATCCGCACACCGCCTTTGCGGTGAAGGAAGAGGGACATCTGCTGTACGGCGGGCCACCGCGTCCGAACGTTGCAGCCGGCGGTATTATGGTTGGCGGTACGGCGGCGGGACTCGTCGACGCAACCAATGGCGAAGGCATTTTTGAGGCCGCTATGAGCGGCCGGTTTGCCGCCGGCGCGGTCTGCGCTTCCCGTACGTCACCACATCAAGCTGCGGTAAGATATGGGCGCGCGTTACAGGAGAGATTTTACGCTCGGCTCAACCATCGCGTTACCCTCATGCGATTCTTGGAACGTAAGCCGCGGCGGTTCGGCATCCTTTTCGAACAACTCGCTTCGACGCCCCGGTTTGTTGAACTGTTGCAACCCGAGCATGGGCGCCGTTCGTTTACGGACCGCCTGTACTTGTACGTGCAAGCGGCAAAATTTGCGGCCAACGCCGTGCGCGCTTAGTGGTCCGCTTTTTGTTCGGGCGCGTCGCGCGGCTTGCGGTAGTGCTGGTTGCAATTACGATCGTCAGCTTCTTTTTTCTGCGGCTCATTCCGGGCGATCCGCTGACGGTGCGCTTGGGCGAACACGCGTCCGCGCAACAGATTGCAGCGCTGCGAGTCTCGATGGGCTTAGATAAACCGGTTTACGAACAGCTCGTAATCTACATCGCACATGCCGTGCGGGGCGACCTCGGGCGTTCGCTTATCGATCAAGAGCCCGTCTCGCAAAAACTCGCGGCGTATTTTCCGGCGACCCTGGAGTTGACGCTCGGCGCTTTGATCGTCGCCGTTGCGTTCGGCATTCCGCTGGGTATCGTCGCCGCCATGCGCGCGCGCACGCTCGTGGACGCGGCAACGATGAGTTTTGCGCTGCTCGGTGTTTCGATTCCGGTCTTCTGGCTCGGGTGGATGCTCGTGTATCTGTTGAGCGTCGTGCCGAGTCACTACGGTGTGAACCTCTTCCCGATTTCAGGCCGGATTTCGCTTGCATACGACGTGCATCCCATCACGCACTTGGTTGTTTTGGACGCGCTGCTGCAAGGTAACGTCCGCGCGGCGCTCGATGCGCTTTGGCATCTCGTGCTTCCCGCGTTAACGCTCGGTACGATTCCACTGGCCATCATTGCGAAGATCACGCGCAGCGGCATGCTGGATGTGATGCGCAGCGATTATATTCGCACGGCACGTTCCAAGGGTTTGAGCACCTGGGCGGTGGTGACCCATCACGCGCTTCGCAATGCACTCGTTCCGATTATTACCATCATCGGTTTGCAAACCGGCTTGCTGCTCGGTGGAGCGGTGCTGACGGAACACATTTTCGCTTGGCCCGGCGTCGGCCGCCTCGCGTTCGAAGCGATCTCAAACCGCGATTTTCCGCTGGTCAACGGATGCGTGTTACTGTTTGCCGCGGTCTTCGTAACGGTCAACACCATCGTGGACGTGCTGTACGCAGCCGTCAATCCGCGGATCCGTTACGGGTAGGGGCGCGTGTCGACGACGCCCATTTCCGAGGAAGAATTCCGCGCTTTGCGGGATCTCATTAAAGAACGCTTCGGCATTAACTACGACGACACCAAACAGTTTTTGCTGCAAAGCCGTCTCCAAACCCGGCTGCTCAAACGCAGCGTTCCAACGTTTGCGGCGTACCATCGTTTTTTACTCACACATTCCGAGCGCGAGGCGGAATTTGCCGAACTGGCGTCCGTCCTCTCGAACAACGAAACGTATTTTTTTCGCGAGCGCGCGCAGCTGGATATTCTCGCAAAAGAAGTGGTCGACGAACACTATCGCAACGGGGGTGGCATTTTGAAGGTTTGGTCCTCCGCGTGTTCCACCGGTGAGGAACCGTTCAGTCTGGCCATGACGCTGCTGGAGGGACGGCGCGTTCCGGCGAGCGCCCTGCAGATTACTGCGACGGACATTTCACCGCGGGCGCTGGAGAAAGCCGAGCAAGGATATTACCGCGCGCTTTCGTTTCGCGCGACCGAACCGGAGATGGTGCAAAAGCATTTCAAGACCACGCAAGACGGCTTCACGATCTCAAACGAAGTCAAGCGCATGGTTCAATTTTCACGGATCAACCTGCTCGATGTGCGCGCCGTCGAGGCGATGGGCCCGGTCGATGCGGTTTTTTGCCGCAACGTCCTTATTTATTTCGATAAGCCGACGCAGAAGCGCGTCGTCGAAGCCTTCGCCCGGGCGCTCAAACCGGGCGGCTTTCTTTTTCTTGGGCACGCCGAGTCGATTATCCGCATGACGCAACTGTACGAACCCGTCATTACTCCCAAAGCGATTTATTATCGTTTGAAAGCACCCGTCTAATGCCGGTGAATGTTTTAGTCGTCGATGACTCGGCGTTTATGCGGCGCGCCATTACAAAAATGCTTGAGGGCGATCCCGAGATCGTGGTCTGCGGCACGGCACGCAATGGCGAAGACGCGATCGAAAAGGCAACGGATCTGAACCCGGACGTGATCACGATGGATGTCGAGATGCCGGGCATGGGCGGTCTCGAGGCCGTGCGCCACATTAGCGCACATCAAAAAATCCCGATCATCATGGTGAGCGCGCTCACGCGCGAAGGCGCCGAAACAACGTTTCGCGCGCTCGATCTTGGGGCCGTGGATTTCGTCCCGAAGCCGGACTCCGCATACGTCGATATGAAAGACGTAGCGCTCGAACTCATCGACAAAGTCAAAGTCTTTGCGCGCCGCGTGGAGCGCCGCTCGGCGGAGAGATCGGCGCCGCCCGTAGCGGTCGAACGGCGGCGTTATCTTGTGCCCCCGGCGCGCATCAAAGCGGTGCGCGAGGACGTGTTTGAGTGCGTGGCGATCGGCACGTCGACCGGCGGTCCGGTCGCACTCTCGCACATCATCCCGCGCATGCCTGCCGATTTCCCGGTCCCGATCGTCGTCGTTCAGCACATGCCCGCGGGCTTTACGCGGCCGCTTGCAGACCGGCTCAACGCGCAGAGCGCGCTCGAGGTACACGAAGCGGAGGATGGAATGGTGATGCGCGCGGGCCTCGTGGTCATCGCTCGCGCGGGCCGCCAAATTGAATTGCAACGGACGGGCCGCGGGGTCGAAGTCGTGTTGCGCACGGACGGTGCGAGTTCGCTGCACGTGCCGAGCGTCGACTACCTTACACGCCAAGTTGCGCAAGCATACGGCCGCGCATCGCTCGGCGTGATTCTGACGGGCATGGGCGCCGACGGCGTGGCCGGGCTGCGGGAACTCAAGGCCGCGGGCGGTTACGTCGTGGGACAGGACGAAGCCTCGTGCGTGGTCTACGGAATGCCGCGCGCCGCGGCGACCGCAGGTCTCGTGGACCGGGTGGCCTCCTTGGCTGAGATGCCGCAGGTGATTTGCGCGCTCACGAACGCCTCGCCGCCTAGGTCTTAACCAAAACTCCACTCAAAGCGCGGACCAACTTGACGCTTGCGGTAGGGCGCCCAGCGGCCTGTGAATAACCCTGCTGATGAGACGCAGGGACGCCCTCATTTTTGGAGCGTAGATGAAGCTAGCGGGAAGCTCTACTCGGTACGTCA
>JALZBM010000255.1 GCA_030947385.1 Vulcanimicrobiota bacterium | reverse complement strand
TTGAATGATGCGCACCGGCTGATTGCTCGTGCCGTGACTGCGCACCGTGATCGGAGGCACTCCCGAAGACGTCGGCACCGGAGCCGATGCGGGGGACGGGGAGACGTAGGCGTGCTGCGGCTTGGGACTGCATGCCGCGACGGCAATCACGAGCATGACGGCGGTGCGACGCATCGCTCTCACTCTACAAGCCCATCCTGAGCGCAGCATAAGGCGACGGCCATAAAGGGCATCCATAAAGCAAAAATTACAACGGTCACGGTATCGATCAGCCCTTGAACCCACGTTCCCAAAAGTCCCGCCGCGACCGCTAGGGCTAGCGCGGCGTTCGCGGGTGTGGCCGCGGCGATCGACCGGCGCAGCAACACGATAAAACGCCACCAGCAAAACGCCACGGCACCCAGGCCCAGTACGCCCAGCTCGGCGGCAAACGTGAGGAGGTAACTATGCGCGTGGAAGGCCGTCGGTTCGCCGTCCGGCAGCCGCACGAGCGGATACACGCGTTCGAATGCGAACGCACCGACGCCGGTGAGCGGAAACCGCAAGAACATCTGCACGGCCGACTGCCAGATGGATAGACGCGTGTAATTCTCCGAGGGGTTATGATGAAAGTTGAATACTAAAAAGACCGCGCCGATTGCTACGGCAATCACTGCGACGGCGGATCGCAGCCGCCAGCGGCGCATTTGCGTGAAGACCAAAAAAGCCACCGCCGCCGCCATTCCCATCCAACCGGCTCGAGAAAACGTCATTAAAAACGCGACCGTTCCCGTTACCAAGCCGCCAATTGCGTAGATGCGCAAGTCGCGCCGCGTTGTGAAACGCGACACGGCAAACGCTAGGGGCAGATAGACGATCAAATACCCCGCAAATTCGCCGGGCAAAATAAACGTGCCGATCGCGCGGCCGTGTCCGACGGTGTACTGCGCGGCGGGAACCTTGGTCAGGACCATCAGTACCGCGGCAACCGAAGCGAGCGCGCCCGAGAGCAAGTACGCGCGGTATAACGAAAGCGCAACGCCGGGATACCGGTAAAAGCGCACGATGAACGCATGCCACACAACGTTGAGTCCAAAAATCGCGAGGAACAGCGCGCCGCCGAGCGGATCGAATCCCAGCAGCAAACTGATCAGACACGCACCCCACCAAACCGCGAGGGGAACGAGCATCGGCACCGGTTCGCGCGGTTTGAGCAGAATCGCCGCAATCGCATATGCCGCCATCACCGCGCACAGCGCCAAAACCGCAAGCGTCAGCGGGGTCGGCAGCAGCGACACGCCGGGAACGGTTACGATCGTCAGCGTGATGAACGCGGGGAACACCGGAATCACAAAGTACAGGATGCCGAAAACCGCCGGCAAGAAGCGCTTCAATCGTTCACCATCGCGGCGATCTTCGCGGCAATTGCCGCCGACCCGCCCGCCGGCCCCATGCGTTCCCGTCCGGTCCGGCTCATCTCCCGCAGCGTCGCATCGTCGCGCAGGAGCGCATCCAAGGCCGCCGCCGCTTCTTGCACGTCCCCCGGAATCATCCGCATTGCTTCGCCCAGCAACCCGCGCTGGCGCGTGCGGTACCAGGCGTGCTGACGGGATCGGGGAGGCGTAAAGGCCGCCACCGGCACCCCCAGCGAAGCGGCCGCTTCGTTGGCGGTGCCCGCCTGTCCCATCGCGAGAACGGCGCCGTTGAGCATCGATCCGGGGGGTCCGGTCCACGCATCGATCAACGGACGGCCGGCGAGCGTCAGTAAAAACGGTGAGGACGCACCCCGGCCCGCTGCGATCTCCCAGCCGCCGTCTCGTAAGATGCTTTTGAAGCGGTCGGCATCGAGAACGGGGGCGATCGAAAGCGTGCCTCCCAGAGACGGGCGCCCGCGCCCCGCCGCCAGCCGCCGCAACACGGCGCATAAGAAGGCGGCGTCGCCGTACGCGGATTCCCGGCTGCCGGGAAAAATCGCAATGCGTCGCGCGTGTTCCGGTACGGCATCCGCGCTGCGGCCGAACAAATCGACGATGACGTTTCCGGGCGCAGCAGCATCGACGCCGCGGCTGCGCAGGCGTGCAGCCGTCTGCGCATCCCGTACAAAAATTGCATCGGCTCCCCGCATGACGCGTTCTTCCATCGGACCGTACGGCGCAACGTACACGCTTTTTGCCGTTCCGACGAACGCCGTACGCCGCCCGCCCGCACGTTTGGCCATGAGCAACGCGAAAATGTCACCGACGGCTACGACCACATCGTACCGTCCGCGCACGGCGCGTAGAAAGCAGAGTTGTGCAACCGTGTGCGCGAGCAAACCGCTGCGAAAATCCTTGAGGATGTTGCGCACATTGCCCATCGCGAGGAGGCCGCCGCTCGGCATCGCCCGCCGCGGCCCGACCTGCTGCATGATCGACGGGGGATCGGCATCGCCGACGAGGCTCAAATGATCGCAGGCAATGCGGGCGGCGGCATATACGTCCTGCGCGAGACGGGCGGAGATGGCCGCTTCGCCGTGGCCGTTGCTCACGAAGAGCACGCGTTTCATTTTAGCAACGGGAGAAGTTCGAACCCGTCGACGACGTAACGCGCTCGCGCTGGGTCGAAGCGCATTTGTGTTGCCGATACGAACTTGCCGTACGGCCCCGCGTGGACGATGGGAACTTTACCGGCGAACTCGGGCGCGGACAGCGTGTCGTGGCTATGGCCGCCGAGTAACAAGTCGATGCGCGGGACGGCGGCCGCCAGTTTGCGGTCGAGCGAGAGGCCGATGTGCGAGAGAACGATGAAGAGTTCGTCCGGACGCACGCGCTGCGCATGGGCGCGAATCGTCGCAACGGGATCGAGAAACCGCCAGCCAAACACGCGCTCCCAAAAACTGCCTTCGCGATACTGCATGATGAGCAGCCCGGCAAGGTAGACGGGGCCGTACGGCGTTTGGAGGCGCAGGTGATCGTTAAACGGCAGCGCGCGGCGTTTGGTGTCGATGAGGTTGCTGCAAACGAGCGGGTGGTGCATCTGCGCGGCGCGGGCTTTGAGCAATCCGAAGAAATAATGAAACTCACGATTTCCGATCGCCTGCGCGTCGTATCCTGCGGCGTCGATCTCGGCGATGACCGGTTCTTCTTTATGATACACCGTTTGGCTTCCGCGCAGCGAATCGCCGCAATCGAACAGCAGACCGGGTTGCGCTTTGCGCAATGCCTGTAACGGTGCGACGATTCCGCGATGGTCGTGCAGATCGGAGGTATGATAAATGCGCATCAGCCGCGTGCCAGCGATACGGCGAACTCGGCGCCTTTACCGAGTGCATCGCCGGGTCCAAGCGCCGCGCGCAAGTTCAGCAGTTGCGTATATTGCTCCGATGGGTTTTGCAAGAGCGCCTGCATTTGCGTTGCAAGGGCGGCCGGCGTTGCGGCCTCTTGCCAGAGTTCGGGAATGACCCGCTCGTGCAGCACGAGATTGGGAATCGTGATGTAGTCGCCGTGGTAAACGCGCCGGGCAATGCGCGCCTGCGCCGCGGAGAGAATGTACAGCGCGATCGACGGCACGCCCAGTAAGGCGGCTTCGAGCACCGCCGTTCCGGAGGCGATCCACGCGGCGTCCGCAT
>JALZBM010000076.1 GCA_030947385.1 Vulcanimicrobiota bacterium | reverse complement strand
ACCCAACGGCGCCGGTAAAAGTACGACGTTCTTGTGCTTATGCGGCTTGCTGCGCCCCGATCGCGGCACGATTACCCTCGACGACGTCGTGCTCGGTGCGGATCGCAGTCGCTCTATCGCGCTCATCCCGGAAACACCCGAAGTCTACGACATGCTAACCGTTTGGGAGCATCTCGTGTTCGTCGCCAAGAGCGTGCGTCTGAAGGGGGATTGGGAAACCAAAGGCGAGCAGCTTCTGCGCCGTTTCGGCATCTTCGATAAACGCAACGAACTCGGGCAGGCGCTTTCCAAAGGCATGAAACAGAAGACGCTCATCGCCGCAACGGTGCTGGCCGATGCGCCCGTCATGCTCTTTGATGAGCCGATGATCGGATTGGATCCGCTCGGCCAACGCGAGTTGCGCGATATCATGCACGATTTGCGCGAACGCGGTACGGCGATTGTCATGAGCACGCATATGCTGCCTTCCGCGCAAGCGATTTGCGACCGCGTCGTGATCATGAAAGACGGACGCATGGTGCGCAGTGGAACGTTCGCGGATTTGGCGGCCATCGATCCGCAGGTGACGGATCTCGAGCAGATATTCCTCAAAATTACCGCGTGAGCGATTTTGCGATTCTCGCCCAGCTGGATTTCATGCGGCTTAAAAATGCAGCGCGCGAACTTATGCGCTCTCCCGCACGGCTCAGTGTCTGGGTTCTCTATGCAATGTGGGTTTGCTTTTCCGTGTATCAGCGGGTAGCGTATCGCCCGCACGGTGGGAAACCGGCGCTTTTCAATATCGCCGAACCGCTGGCATCCATCGCCGCGTTCGCATTTCTATTCATTTGCGCCGAAGTGTTGCGGCGCGGCGCCGGCGGACAACTCGGTGCGTTCGCTTCGCGTGCCGATGCGCGTTTTCTCACGTCAGGGCACTTGAACCCGCGTAGCGTTGCGTTGTGGTTGCAAGTACGCAGTTCGTTTACGGTCATCGTGCGGTCGCTGTTCCTCATCGTGCTCTATTCGCTCGTCTTAAATCGCGCGGGCAACGCGGCGGCGCTCGCCTTTACGATGGCCTGCGGCGCGGCGATTGTAGGCGCGTTGCCGATTGTCGGGCTGGCTGCGGGCGTGCGATTCGGAATCGCCGTCTCCCGGACGCTGGTTGCCGTGGAGTTCCTTAGTGGCGCGAGCGTCGCCGTGCTCGCCCTCGCATTCCTTAGCGTGCCGGGCGCGTTCGGACGTTTGCCTGCAATTGCCGTGCGCACGCGTCTTGGAGAAGCCGCTAATGCCTTAGTGACCGGCGAGGGGCTCGCGCTTGCACTGTTGCTGTTTTCGGTCGTCTTTCTGGTCATACTCGCATATGCGAGCGCCGGCGATTTGTATCCCGAACTCTACGCCGCCTCCGTCAACAGTTTCCAGCGGCGAGGGCGTACGCGCGCGTTCGGCCGCGGAAGAGCGGCGCAGGAGTACGCACTGATTGGCACCGATCGCAGCGACACGCGGCTATCCGGCGCGTGGATCATTCTGTGGAAAGAGTGGCTTGGATTCCGGCGCAGCAAATACATTCGGCTTTCCGTCGGTGTGTCGTTTCTCATTTGCCTCGCCGCAGGCGTCGCAGGCGTGTTCTTACGCCTCGGACGAATTGACGAAAGCGTGCTCGCCGGGCTAATGGGTCCGGCCATCAGCATCGTCGTGATTTTTACGCTGATGACATCCGTGTCGCTTGCGGCCGACCTGCGTAAGCCGCTTTGGTGGCTCGGTCCCGATCCGCTGCGCGTGCGTTTGTATGCCTGGGTGCTTTCGACAACCTGGCGCATGAGTGCGACGACGTTGACCGCCGCATGTGTTTTTGCTCTCGGCTCCGCGAGCGCGAGAGTGCTCGTCGTGGTGGTCCCGCTCGCCCTTGTGGTGCCCGTGACGCTGCGCGCGATTGGCCTTGCAACCTACGCCATCCTTCCGATTCCGGCCGACCAGCGCGGCCCGCTTGCGCTGTTGCGCATGTTGATCGCAGTCGCGTTGATTTTGCCTGCTGCAATCGCGGCCGCCGCCGCATTTATTTTCTTGCACAGTGCGGCTGCCGCCATGTTTGCCGCGTTCGCCGTGCTTGTCTTGCAAGACGTCGGGTTGATCGAGTTTGCAAGCTGGCGCATGAACGGCGCGGGTTGGAGCTTTGCGCTTGCAGAGCAAGCGGCGTAGACGGCGGAAGCACGGCGTTCGTGCCGAAGCCACCAGTCGTGCAAAAGTTACCCGGTTGGATGGTTCTTACACGTAAGGCGGCGGAGGTTGCCGGCCTCGCCGTAATCTCACGATTGCTCGACCCTCCGAGGGCACCGGCTGAACAGCCGGTGTCCGCACGAACCTCCGAAACCGGAGATTTACACGTGCAACCCGCTGTCCGGCCGGCAAGCGATCCCGTCGTGCCGCCGTTCATTAGTGAGGTGGCCGATGGTGCCGCCCACTATCATCGCGCGCGGATGGCCAAGAATGATTACTTATTCGTCGGGTTCTATAGCGATGGACGCGTGCGCATGGCGACGCCGCAGGGGCGCCGATTTTCCGGCATCATGGTCGACCAGCGCGCGGTGATGGCGGACTTGCGCGAGGACGTTTCGTTCGAAGTGGGCGTTGCCGTGCACGTGCATGCCGATGACTTATTAATGCTGGAAATGGACGGCGGCCCCTACGACGGGCAAACATTGCAATGCGAGACGGTGCGTTGAATAACACGCTGGACCGCTTAGAGACGACGTTGCGCGTCAAAGGCGGCGCTCGCCTCGAGGGTTCCGTCGAAACGCACGGCGCAAAGAATTCCGCGTTGCCGATTATGGCGGCGTCGTTACTTGCCAAAGGGAAAGTCATTCTGCACCGCGTGCCGCGCATCACCGACGTATCGGTCATGTGGTCGCTGCTCGAGGCGCTGGGAGCGCGGCTGCGGTACGAAGGCAACGGCACGGTCATCATCGATTCGTCCAACGTAGCATCCTATCGCGCACCCTATACGCTGGTTCGAAAACTCGCGGCGTCGTTTGATTTAGTCGGTCCGCTGCTCGGCCGGTTTGGGCGCGCGGAAGTACCGTTGCCCGGCGGATGCGTTTTGGGTACGCGCGCGACGGACATGCACGAACAGGCCTTTCGCGCGCTCGGCGCCGACGTCAAAAACGCGCACGGCTACCTGATCGCAAATTCCAAGCGCAAACGACTGCACGGTGCGGACATCGAGTTTCGCATGCCCAGCGTCGGTGCGACGAAGAACGCGTTACTTGCTGCCGTGGTTTGCGACGGTACGACGACGCTGCGTAACGTCGCGATGGAACCGGAGGTCGGAGATCTTGCGGCGTTCCTAAATGCGATGGGCGCAAAGATCAAGGGCGCGGGCTCCGACACGATCGTTATCGACGGCGTTCCCGAATTGCACGGCGTCGAGCATACCATCATTCCCGACCGGATCGTCACGGGTACGCTCATGTTCTGCGGTGCGATCACGCGCGGTGACGTGACGATTACCAAGTGTGCGCCGAACGATTTGCAAGCCGTGATGCTCAAACTGCAAGAATGCGGCGTGGTTACGACCCACGGCGAAGATTGGATTCGCGTTCAAGCCGCAGCCGTTAAGGGCGGCACCGACATTCTCACCGCCCCGTATCCGGGTTTTCCGACGGATTTGCAGCCGCAAGTCGTTTCGTTTTTTACGACGGCTCCCGGAACCAGCGTGGTGGAAGAGTCGATTTTCAACGCACGCTTCTCGTACGTCAACGAACTCGCGCGCATGGGCGCCGACGTCCGCGTTGCGATGGAATCCAACTCGGCGCTCATTAAAGGCGTGACCTCCCTGTCGGGCGCGCCCGTCGAGGCGCCGGATATTCGCGCGGGAGCGGCGCTCGTCGTCGCGGGCCTTGCGGCGCAAGGCGAAACGGAGATCATCGGCCTTGAGTACATCGACCGCGGGTACGAACGATTTGAGGAGATGCTTTCGACCCTCGGCGGGCAAGTGCAGCGCTCGAGCGGCATCACGCCGCTCACCGAACCAACCGGACTTTTTGAAACGAGCGCGTATCCTAGTGTGCGGCCAAAAGAAAAAAGTACTTAGGTTCAATAGAGATTTTGGGAGAAGGTTTTGGATATCGGGATTGACCTTGGAACGGCCAACGTGCTCGTTCATGTCAAGGGTAAGGGCATCGTGCTGCGCGAGCCGTCGGTTGTTGCAAAAGACACCGTAACCGGCAAAACCTTAGCCGTGGGTGAAGAAGCCCGGCAAATGCTCGGGAAAACGCCGGGACACATCCAAGCGATTCGCCCGTTACGCGACGGCGTCATCGCGGACTTCGAAGTGACCGAAGCGATGCTCAATTACTTTATCAAAAAAGTGACGAAGAACCGCTCCTTTTTCTCCAGTCTCTTTCAACCCAAACCGAACGTCGTGATCTGCGTTCCCGCCGAAATAACGAGCGTTGAAGAACGGGCGGTTCGCGATGCGGCGAAACTCGCCGGCGCGCGCAACGTGGATATTATCGAAGAACCGATGGCGGCCGCAATCGGCGCCGGTTTACCGATCGACGGGCCCTCGGGCAGTATGGTCGTCGATATCGGCGGCGGCACGACGGACGTGGCCGTGATCTCTCTGGGCGGCATCGTCGTTTCGCAATCGCTGCGCGTGGCCGGAAATAAATTGGACGAAGCAATCATCCGGTACATCCGCCGCGTCTACAACCTCATGATCGGCGAGCGCACGGCCGAAGAAGTGAAAATAAAAATCGGTTCGGCTTACCGTCTTGAAAGCGAACTCGCGATGGAAATTCGTGGCCGCGATTTAATTAACGGCCTGCCGAAAACCGTCAAAATTACAAGCGAAGAAATCCGTGAAGCGCTCGCCGAACCCGTGGGCTCGATTGTCGAAGCGGTAAAATCGGTTCTCGAAAAAACTCCGCCCGAACTCGCCGCGGATATTATCGACCGGGGAGTTATTCTCACCGGGGGCGGCGCGCTGCTGCGCGGCCTCGACCGCCTTCTCGCGGAGGTGTGCGGGATACCCGTCATCATCGCCGACGACCCGCTTTCGTGCGTCGCGCTCGGAACGGGCATGAGGGTTCGGCTCTAACCGCGTGAAGCCCACGGTGAACTTTGTCCTGCACGCACATTTGCCGTGGGTCAAGGGCGCCGGTGTCTGGCCGTTCGGGCAGGAGTGGCTTTACCAAGCGATGCTCGGAACCTACGTTCCGTTGCTTGATATGCTCGGACGATTGCGCGCGGCCGGCATTCGCGGAGCGATCGTGCTTGGAATTACGCCCGTACTCATCGAGATGTTGCGCGATCCGCTTTTGCAGATGGGTTTCGACCGCTACTTGGACGCACGAGTTGAGTTGCTCGAGGCGGATATCGTTGCGTTCGGCTCGGACGAACAACCGTTGCGCAAGCTCGCGCTGGGAGCGCGTGCGGCGATTCAGAACGTTCGTAAGCGCTGGCGCGGCGCGTACAAGCGCGATCTCGCGGGCTCGTTTGCCGACTTCGCCGAAACGGGACAAATCGAAATCATCACGAGCGCGGCAACCCACGCGTATCTTCCGCTGCTCGAGTCGCAAGCCGCCGTCGAAGCGCAAATTGCAAACGGCATCGCCGTGACGGCGGATGCATTTGGAAAACGGCCGGCCGGATTTTGGCTGCCGGAGTGCGCGTTCGTTCCCGAACTGCTTGACGTTTTGGAACGATTTGAGATGCAGTTCTTTTATGCAGACGAACGCGCGCTGCGGCAAGCCGTTCCGAACGTTAATGCGGCTTTCGCATTTCCCGGTTCGCCCGTTAGTTATTTCGTACGCAATCCGCTCGCGCGCGGTGAATTAGCCGACTCGGATCTCGGCTATCCCGGCAACTCGTGGTACCGCGAATTCTACAAACGGCACGAGCGGTCGGGAATGCGGTATTGGCGGGTTACCGCGCGCGACTGCGGTCTGGGTGAAAAAGAACCCTACGAGCCCGCCCGTGCACTCGAACAATTGCGTTTACACGCGAACGATTTCGTGAGAAAAATCGAGAGCCTGGGCAACACGGCCGAGCAGGCGCACCTCACCTTCACGTTTGATGCCGAACTCTTTGGCCATTGGTGGGCAGAAGGAATTCTGTGGCTGGAAGAAACCTTGGTGCAAGTGCACTACGAAGGAGCCGCCGTCTTCGAATTCCCCTCAAGTTACTTGCAGCGTCATCGCGGACGCACCGAGTTTGCTCTGCCCGCGTCGTCGTGGGGTGCGGGCGGCGACAACCGCACCTGGGCGAACCCGCAGACGCGATCCTATTGGGAGGCGGTGCACGGCGCCCAGAATGAATTTACGGAGCTGCTGGGACGCGCAGATGCGCAGAGTCCGCTCATGCAGCAAGCCGCGCGCGAGCTTTTTCTTCTGCAAAGCAGCGACTGGCCGTTCCTCATTTCAACCGGAACCGCCGGCGAGTACCCCGTGCAGCGTTTTCGAACCCATGCCGCGCGGTTTGCAGAGTGCTCGCGCGCGCTTCGAAACCGGCCGCACGATCCAAAGGTCGTGCAAGAAGCCATGCGCGACGACGCTTTGTTTGCCGTAGTCGAAACGCACCCGTACGCGCGCGCGGCCGCTCGGGCATGAAAGTCGCGGCCTGTATCGATGCGCGAAATGAAGCCGTCGAACGCGTTGCGGATGAGGTGGCGCAAGTCATTTACGGCGGCGGTACGGTCATCTTCCCAACCGACACCGTGTACGGAATCGGCTGCGACCCGTTTTTGACCGGAGCGATCGACCGCATCTACGGCGCTAAACAGCGGCCCGATCACAAACCGCTGAGCATCCATCTCCCGAGCGTCTCCGAATTCCTGGAATACCTGGGCGATACCCTCACGGCCACGGCGACCCTTGCGGCGCGGCGGCTGATGCCGGGACCGGTGACAATTATTTTGCGCCGCCCTGCGTTTATCTTAGAGGACGTGACGTCGGGCCTGGCCACGGTCGGCTTCCGGGTCCCCGACGATCCGCTCTGCGCCGCCATTCTGGACCGCGTGGGTCCGCTCGCGGCGACCAGCGCCAACACGAGCGGGCAGCGCCCCTACTACGGCGGCGGAGACGTCGAAAGCTTGCCGCCGGCCGATCTGCTGGTCGAAAACGGGCCCACCAAATATGGGGCCGAATCCAGCGTCCTCGATCTTTCCTCGGCGGAACCGCGGCTGCTGCGGGAAGGCGTTCTCTCCTTAGAGCATCTTGCGGAACGGCTTGGACCCATCGTCCGGCAAACGGTAAAGGTACGAAACACGGTATGAAGACCCTCCGGCGCGCGCTCGCCGCACTCGTTACGATCGCTTGTTCGAGCGCTGCTTTGATACCGGCATGGGCCGCCACAAGCGCTTTCGGAGAGTGGACGATGCACTCGGGCGCCGTCGACACAAACCAACAGACCGGCGCCTTTTCGTTTCCCGGCCACGTTCTGCTCACGCGTCCCAGCGGCGATATCAACGCCGATAGAGCGACGGGCAATTTCAAACAGAAACGGGCAACGCTGATCGGTCACGTCGTGTTGCACGATTCGCAAGGCGGTGCGTTTGCTAATTTTGGTACCGGCACCCAGCCCAACGGCGTGCCCTCGACGCTGAACACCGACCGGCTGGACGTCGACAGTATTTCAAAAATATACGTTGCTACCGGCAACGTACATTATACGCAAGGCGCGCGCACGATCGATGCGCAAAAAGGCACGCTCGACGACAATACCAAAAATCTCACCCTCTACACGCTGCATTTCGTCCAAGGCACGCAGACGGTCGATGCGACGCAAGGCGTTCTCAACGACCGCACGCATATTTTAGATCTCACGGGCAAGGTGCACATCGTCGATGCAGACCGCAAGATGGATGCCGACCACGTGGTGTACAACACACAGAGCGGACAGATGCACGCGCAAGGCAACGTCAACATGAGCTTTCCCGGCGGCGAACAGCCCGGTATCCCCGGCGCGCCGGCCAAAAAGAAAAAGAAAAAGCTGATTCCCTTTTAGCTTGGACTCACTATTTAAGGCAAACGAAGAGCTCAACAAACCGCTGGCGGCGCGGATGCGGCCGCGGACCCTCGACGAGTTTGTTGGACAGGGGCACATCGTGGGTCCCGGACACGCGCTGCGCACCGCGATCGAACGCGACAACGTTCCGTCGCTTATTTTTTGGGGACCGCCCGGCACCGGCAAGACCACGCTTGCGGAAATCATCGCGAAGATGACCGGCGCCACGTTCGCTTCGATGAGCGCCGTAAGCGCAGGGGTGGCGGATTTGCGGCGCGTGATGGCGCAGGCCGCGGAGCGCCGGCAAATGGGAACCTCGCGCACCGTGTTGTTTATCGATGAAATTCACCGTTTCAATAAGGGCCAGCAAGACGCGGTGTTGCCGTATGTGGAAAACGGTACCGTCACCCTCATTGGTGCCACGACGGAGAATCCGTCCTTCGAGGTAAACTCGGCGCTGCTATCGCGCTCGCGCGTGTTCGTTTTGAAGGCGCTCGCCGACGAGGACATCGGGCTCATCATCGACCGGGGATTGCACGACCGCGAACGGGGCCTCGGCGAACTGGATGTCACGCTCACGGACGAAGCACGCAGCGCCTTGATTAATCTGAGCAACGGCGACGCGCGCGTCGCGCTCACGACGCTGGAATTTGCGGCGACGGCTGCGCCCGTGGACGAACGCAGCCACCGCGAAGTTAGCGCCGCACTGATCGGCGATGCGATGCAGCGGCGCGCCATCAGTTACGACAAGGGCGGCGATCAGCATTACGATGTCATCAGCGCGTTCATCAAGAGCTTGCGCGGAAGCGATCCCGATGCGGCGATGTATTGGCTGGCGCGCATGATCGAGGGCGGGGAAGATCCGCTCTTTATCGTGCGCCGCATGGTGATTCTCGCATCGGAAGATATCGGACTTGCGGATTCGCGCGCGCTGCAAGTTGCGGTCGCGTGTCAACAGGCGGTGCACTTTGTCGGCATGCCGGAAGGCTTCTATCCGCTCGCGCACTGCGCGTTGTATTTGGCCACGGCTCCGAAATCCAACAGCGTGGGGCGCGCGTACGGTGCGGCGATGCAAGACGTCCAAGAAAGCCGCAACGATCCGGTTCCATTGCACTTGCGCAATGCTCCGACCGGGCTGATGAAAAATCTCGGCTACGGGCGCGATTACAAGTACGCGCACGGCGATTACGCACAGATGGAACACGCAGACGATCTGCCGCCCGCCGAGCGGTTGCAAACGTACGTTCCCGACAATCTGCGCGGACACACGTACTTCGAACCGGGCAACCAAGGCGACGAATCCAAGCTCGTGCAGTGGGTAAAAAAGCGGCTAAAATGAAAACGGCCCGCGCTGCAAGCGGACCGTTTTCTTCCCGTTTCCTACTCTCGGAGGTTGCGTTCACTGTGCGTTGGAGCTTTGCACAACCATAGGATAGAAT
>JALZBM010000254.1 GCA_030947385.1 Vulcanimicrobiota bacterium | reverse complement strand
GGATAACGCCCACGACAACCTCGTGACGTACCTCAAAAGAGAAGGCGTTGCCAGTCCGCGCGTTCCCGTGCTCCACGCCTCCGAAGACAATGCGCTCAACATTCGCGCGCTCAACCGGGAAGTTGAAGTTGCGGCCAACCAATACCATAGCGCGAAATTTAACGCCCGCGATCTCACCTATGCAACAATTTCGGGAATGCTCGGCTCCGTCAAAGACCGCTATACGGTGTTTTTGAGTCCGAAGGACTACGCCGATTTGAACGCCGGTCTGGACGGAACCACGTTCTCCGGCACGGGCATCGTCATCCAAACCGACGATACGAGCAAGATGATCACCGTCAGTAACGTCGTTCCGGACGGCCCGGCGGATAAAGCGGGCGTCGCGCAAGACGACGTCATCTATACCATCGATGGAAAGTCCAGTAAGGGCCTGACGATTCAACAAGCATCCACGCTGCTGCGCGGTAAAGAAGGCACGACCGTCAACCTACAGCTCATGCGCGACGGGAAACTGCTTCCCGCCCCAACGAGCATCGTGCGCGCGCCGATCAAACAACTCAGCGTCTATTCCAAAATGTTGGCCAACAAAATCGGCTACGTCGCACTAACCGTCTTCGGACGCGACACGGCGGCGGAATTAACCACCGCGCTCGACCGCCTCTCCGCGCAAGGCGCGCGCGCGTTCGTCATGGACTTGCGCGATAACGGCGGCGGTTACTTAAACGCGGCGGTCGGGGTAAGCTCGAAGTTCATTCCAAGCGGGCCGATCGTTTCGGTCGAATCGCGGCAATCGCAAGTCACCACACTCGAAGCCGAAAACACGGCCATCAATCCCGTGCCGCTCGCCGTGCTCGTCAACGGCCACACCGCTTCCGCATCGGAAATCACTTCGGGCGCGATCCAAGATAGCGGCGTCGGCACCATCATCGGCACCAAGACGTTCGGCAAGGGAGTCGTGCAGACGATCTTCCCCTTACCCGACGGCTCCGCGGTGAAGATTACGACCGCGCGTTATTTGACACCGCACAACCGCGACATCAATACCGTCGGCATTCAACCCGACATCACCGCAAACGAAAACAAGAGCCCGCGGTACGGCGAGCTTTCTAAAGACACGCAACTGCAAACCGCGGTGACGTTCTTGCAAAATAAAATCGCGCAATTGGGCGGAATCACCCCGGCAGCGGCTCCACAGTAGCAATAGCGTCCGTCCATTAGATGCGCAGGTGAGCGGTCACTTCGGCGAAGGACGTGAACTCGACAAAGGGTAGGTTGCGCTCGCGCAAGTGCGCGACGAGCGCGCGGCCGCATTTGGCAAACCGGAGATCGGCCGCGACGGCCGCATCGTAATCCGAATACCCGTCCCCGATATAGACAACCGTCGAACCGCGTGCCCGAGCGGCGCGCACTTCGGCGGCTTTGTCGTGGCCGTTGTCCGAGGGATCGCGAAAACGCATGACCCAGCCCTCCGGGCGTGGATCGACCCCGTTTGCGTGGACGGGAAGACCGGCGATGCCGTTGCGCGCGAGCGCCCGCTCGATGAGCGGCGCGATGCCGGAACTCAAAATCGTGACCGGTACCGCGCGTGCTTGGCAGCGTGCCGCAAATTCTTTGAACGCGGGGTCGATGCGGGTTTGCGTTTCTAAAAACGCATCCGCTTCATCCAACGTGATCGTAATGAGCGACGCATGCGCGGACAACACTTCGCGCAGCGTCATCGCCCGTGCATGCAAATGCGCTTCGATCTGCTCCCACCGGTCCTTACTCGCCGCGTGCTGCGCCAGCACGTCGAACGTATCGCGATCGGTGATCGTCGCATCGTAGTCGACGAAGACTTCGAGTCCTATTTTTTCTTACGCGTCGCCGTCGTTTTAGTCGGACTCGTTTTTTTGCGCGCAACGGCGGTGCTGCTCTTGCGAGCCGGCTTTGCTTTTTCTGCCGCTGCGCTTGCGGGCGGTGCTACCTTGCGCGGGCGTTTGGGTTTTTCGGCCGGAGCTGCCACCGCCTCGGCCTTTTTGCGGCCGCGTTTGGGCTTGGCGGCGTCTTGCGGACTCGGCAACGCCACGACGGGAGAGGCCTGCAGTTCGCCCCCGACCACGCGCGCCGGAACGTTCCCGGTCCGGCGGCGTCTGGCGGGTTTGGTTACTTGAGTGGTCTCTTCGGGAACCCGCAGCGATGGCGGTGGCGGCTCCACAGCGGGAGGCGCCGGACGGCGGTTCCAGGGTGCGATCGAGCGCGAGGGTTCGCGCGGTGCGGTTCTACCGGTCGATTCCGCTCCGCCGTCCGCATTAACGCGGAAAATGTGGCGGTCCGGGACCGGTGAGACCGGTACGTCGCGAGCCGGTGCGGGGACCGGCGCGCCGGTTCCGTTCGGACTTGCAGCGACCGGCTCAAAACCTTCGGGACGGTCGCCGCGTCCACGACGGCGCCGGCGGCGACGTTTGCGCCGGATATCGCCTTCTGCGTCGGCGGCGGTTTCGAACGATGGGCGTGCGGCAGGCGCAACTGACGCTGCGGGAGCCGCCTCGTCCTCATCGTCTTCCACATCCGGACGTCCGACGGCTTGCGCTGCGGCTCCCTCTTGCGGCATTCCGGGTTGGACCGAATCCGCCAGACCCCCGCGTCCGCGGCGTCGCCGGCGGCGGCGCTTGCGGTGCGTTCCGTCGGCGTCGAATTGCTGGAGGTCCGCGACCGGTTTGCCCGGCTCGACGCCGATGGCAACGGGCGCGGCCACTCTGGTTTTGTCTTGCGCTTCTTCGTCTTCGGCTTCGGCTTCGGTTGAAATGCCGATGGCAACGGGCCGTCCGGCGGCACCCTTGGCGGCCTCCTCGGCGAGTTCGCGCAGCTGTTGCGCCTGCTCGTCCGCGGTGAGCGGCGCTTTGCGCCCTCCGCGGCGGCGGCGCTTTTTCTTGCCTTCGGCCGATGCGGGCACGACCGCACCCAGCGGTTCGGCCAATACGCCGTCTTCATCGACGTCGAGAATGCGAATGCGGATCGTCTGTCCCGCCATATTCGCCGCATTTTCAATTTCTACAAGCTGATTGTCGAGCACCGTTACCGCCGAAGTTTGATTCGGCAGACGAACGTTGAGCAGGTCGACTTCGTGCTCGTCGCCGACGCGCAAATTCGGTTCCAGGGTCTTCGCCCCGTTCGCCAAGGCATGCACTTTCGTACGTTCCGGATGCAAGAGCGCATCGACGCGCACGTGGATCGGCTGTTTGATCTCCGCGGCCAACCCTTTGACTTCGTCTTCGTACCAGTATTCGAGCTGCGCGGCCACGGTCGGGAATGTATCCACGACGATCGGATGCGTGTGTCCGCCGTTTTGCTGATGGCCGAGGCGAATCTTGCGGAACGTTTCGATCGCGGTCGATTGCGGTGAAAGCACGCTTCCGAGCCCGCTGCACGTCGGACACGCGCCGCGCAACTGCGCGCCGAGATCTTTGCCCACACGTTTGCGCGTAAATTCCAGCAGTCCCAGAGCGGAGAAAGATTGAATCGTTGCGCGCGTGCGGTCTTTGCGCAGGACGCTTTCCAAGCTCGCAACGACCCGGTTGCGCGCACCTTCGGTATTCATATCGATGAAGTCGCAGACGATGATGCCGCCGATGTCGCGCAAGCGCACCTG
>JALZBM010000001.1:41346-42695 GCA_030947385.1 Vulcanimicrobiota bacterium | reverse complement strand
GTGCCCGAGAACCGGAGCGGGTCCCCCGCCACGGTGAGGCGGGCCGATGCCGTCCCGGCCTTAGCGCTGATCGCCGCGAGATCCGGCGGGGGTTGCAGGCCGTAGACCAGCGCGTCGAACGAGTTCACACCGGCGAGGGGCAACTTCCAACCCAAGGCGAGCGACTTTGCGTAGCTAACCGCGATTCGCAAGCCCGTAAAGGCGCCGGGGCCGATTCCGACTGCCAACAGGTCGACGGCACCGGGTGCGAGGCCGGCTTCGCGCAGGGCTTCCACGAGCAGCGGCAGGCCTTGTTCCAGGGCGACGTTTCCGTTTACCCGCCGCTGGGCACGCACGCGCTGGCCCTCCACGACGGCAACGCTGAATCCGCCGAATGCGCCGTCCAGCGCCACCACGATCACGCCGGTTCGCTCAAACGCAACCGGCGGGGCTCGTCGCCCGCGCCTTCGAGCGTGAGTGTATATCGGCGCAGGGGCAGGAGGGCGGGCGCATGTTCCCACCATTCGACCAGCGTAATGGACGTGCCGTCAAAGGCTTCTTCGAGCCCCAGCTCCGCAATTTCAGCGGGATCTTCGATGCGGTAGAGGTCGAGGTGATCGATGGGCGGAGTGCCCGGATAGCGGTGCCAAAATGTGAAGGTCGGGCTGGACGTGGGGTCGTGCCCGAGCCGCGCTTTGACCACCGCACGTACGAACGTGGTTTTCCCGCTGCCGAGCGGGCCCGAAAGGCCGACGGCGTCGCCGGGCTCCAGCCGGGAGGCAAATTCGGCCGCGAAGCCGGCCAGTTCGGCCTCGGTCGTAAATGTTCGTTTCATGCGTGTGGCGAACCAAATCTCCATCAGGATGTTGCGTTTATTGAACGTTTTAGTTCAGCCATGTTCTCAGGCCCGAGGTGATCGATCCTGAGCGACGACCGGCTGGCCCAAGCTCAAGCTCATATCGATGCGATCAACGCCAAGGCGCAGGACGATCGCGATGCCCTGCGCGCCGCTGCCGGTTCGGCAAAAGAGCGCGTGGAGAGCGACGTAGCCGATTTGCAAGAGAAGGTCGATCCGCCGCCGCCCGCCATCGATACGATGCCGACGATTGCGGTCGACTTGCCCGAGGGAATGTCGTTTAGCGATTTCGATCCGGACGAACCTGCAAACGCGGCCGTCCAATTCAATCCTGAAGTTGACGGGACGCTCGACGACGACGGCATTCCGATCTGGGAAGAACCCGCCTAACTATAATACTGGAGTCCGGTTATAAATAACGATATCATTTCACATATTAACGTCGAAGATGAGATGCGCGAATCGTATCTCAGCTATGCGATGTCCGTTATCGCTTCGCGGGCGTTACCCGACG
>JALZBM010000001.1:0-41336 GCA_030947385.1 Vulcanimicrobiota bacterium | reverse complement strand
AGCCCGTCCAGCGCCGCATTTTATACGCGATGCGCGAAATGGGCATGGATCCGACGAAACAGCATCGCAAATGCGCCGGTGTCGTCGGCGAAGTGCTCAAGAGTTACCATCCGCACGGAGACAGTTCGGTGTACGACGCGCTCGTGCGAATGGCGCAAGATTTTACGCTGCGCTATCCGCTGATCGACGGACACGGAAACTTCGGTTCGATCGACGGCGACCGCCCTGCGGCATACCGCTATACGGAGGCGCGCCTCGCGCGCGTCTCGCTCGAAGCCCTCGCGGACATGGACAAAGAGACCGTTCCGTTCATTCCCAATTTCGATAATCAAGGGACCGAGCCGAGCGTTCTTCCCGGCAAACTTCCGCAGCTGCTGGTCAACGGTTCCAGCGGTATCGCCGTCGGTATGGCGACCAACATTCCGCCGCACAATTTGAGCGAAATCGTCGATGCGATCGCGCTGCTCATCGACGATCCCAATGCGGATGACGATGCGCTTTGCGATATCGTCAAGGGCCCCGACTTTCCGACCTACGGCCAAATCATGGGCCACGAAGCGATCCGCCAAGCGTATAAAACGGGACGCGGTTCGGTGCTCATGCGCGGACGCGCCGAAATCGTCGAGGACAAAGGCAAATACAAGATCATCATCACGGAAGTGCCTTTTCAAACCACGAAGTCGCGAATCGTTGAGGCGATTGCCGAAGCGCACGCGGAGAAACGCATCGCCGGCATCGTGCGTTTGGACGACGAGTCCAACCGAAAAGGCATGCGCGTCGTCATCGAGCTAAACCGAAGCGCGACGCCCAGCGTCGTCTTGAACTTGCTGTACAAGCACACGCCGCTCCAGTCGAGTTTCGGTTTCAACATGCTGGCGCTCGTGCCGGTTGGCGAAGTGCGCCGCATCGAGGGCACGGCACAAAACTTGCCCATGGCGCTCGAGCCGCAAGTGCTTTCCCTCAAAGGGCTGCTCGAATACCACATCGCGCACCGCAAAGATGTCATCTTCAAGCGCACCACGTACGACTTGCGCAAAGCCGAAGAGCGCGCGCATCTCTTAGAAGGCTACCGCATCGCCCTCGATCACATCGACGAAGTGATCAAACTCATTCGCGCCAGTCAAACCGTGGATGAAGCGCGCACCGGGCTGCAACAGCGGTTCAATCTGTCCGAAATTCAAGCCAATGCCATCGTCGATATGCGCCTGCGCACGCTGACCGGTTTGGAACGCGGAAAAATTGAGGCCGAATATACGGCGCTTCTCAAGACGATTGCCGAACTGCAAGATATTCTGGCCAGCCCGCGCCGCATCGCGCAAATCGTCAAAAGCGAGGCCCTCGATCTCAAAGCGCGTTTCGGTGACGAACGCCGCACGGAAATCATCCCGGCCGAAGACGAGTTTTCGATCGAGGAACTGATTCCGGACACGGACGTGGTCGTTACCTATACGGTCGGCGGGTACATCAAACGCGTTTCCGTCGATACGTTCCGGCAGCAGAATCGCGGCGGACGCGGTGTAGTGGGCATCGCCAATCTCAAGCGCGAGGACGTCGTGCGCAATTTCTTCATGGCGACAACGCACCAGCACATGCTGTTCTTTACCAATAAGGGGCGCGCGTATCGTTTGCGCGGATACGAAATTCCGGACACCTCCCGTCAAGCGCGCGGTACGGCCCTGGTCAATTTGTTGACGTTGCCGCCTGGAGAACTCGTCACGGCGGTGCTGCCCGTTCGCAACTTCGAGGGCGACCGCAACATGGTAATGGTGACGCGGCGCGGCGTCATCAAGAAAACCAAACTCGAAGAGTTTGCCAACGTGCGCCGTAACGGCCTCAACGCCATCAATCTCGATGAGACTGACGAACTGCTCGCCGTGGATCTCTCCGACGGCGGCCGCGACGTCATTCTGGCGAGCAAAATGGGCATGGCGGTGCATTTCAACGAAAAAGACGTGCGCACCATGGGCCGCAACGCGCGCGGCGTGCGCGCGATGACGCTCGACCGGGGCGACGAAATCGTCGCGATGGACATCTTGGAAGAAAACCGCAAAGAGGTGTTGATCGTTACGTCACAAGCGTTCGGAAAACGCACACCGATAGAAGACTACCGCCACACGTCGCGCGGCGGCAAGGGCGTTAAGGCCTTTGCGCGCGAGAAGGACATCGGTCATGTGGTCGACCAGATTCTCGTTGCACCCGAAGACCATATCTTGATGATCACGTCGGCGAATCAAGTGATCCGTTTGAAGGTTGCCGACATTCGTAAGGCCGGCCGTTCCACAAAGGGCGTCCGCCTGCAGCGTCTCGAGCAAGGCGACGAGGTGATCGCGGTTACGAATCTGGGCATTCAATCCGCTCAGATTAGCGAAATCACGGGCGAACCGGAACAAACGGAGTTATGATCCCGGAACTCCTGAAACCAAAAGCGCCACCCCAGTTGTTTAAACAGTGGAGGATATACGAAACCATGAGTTCATTAGCCGACGTCACCGAATCGACGTTTTCCCAGGAAGTGCTGACCAACGCTCAACCCGTGCTGGTCGATTTTTGGGCTCCCTGGTGCGGACCGTGCAAGATGCTCGGACCGGTCGTCGAGAAAGTTGCGACCGCGCATTCGGGCCGTGCCAAGTTTGTCAAACTCAATACGGACGAAAATCCCAACCTCGCCGGTAAGTATCAGGTTTCGGGCATCCCGTGTCTGATTTTGTTCAAGGGTGGCGAGCCGGTTGACCGCATCGTCGGATACGTTTCTGACTCGGCGATCAACTCGATGCTCTCCAAGCACGTCGCCGCCGCTTAAGACCATGCACGGCATTCCCGCTGTGCACCGGTTTCTTGCCGATGAACGCGTAGCATGCTACGAAGATCTCGTCGGCCGGCAAAACCTCAAACGCGCCGTTTCGACCGTACTTGAAGAAGTACGCGCGGACGGCGCGTTTACTCTTTCATTCGAACCGCTCGTGCAAACGTTGCTCGAGCGGCTCGAACGCCTTGCGGCGGACGGCCTTGCGGAGGTGATCAACGGCACGGGAGTCCTGTTGCACACCAACTTCGGACGGGCGCCCCTGGCCGCGCAAGCGCTTGCGAAGGCATCCAGCCTCGGTGCGGGATATACGAATCTCGAATACGATGTCACGCAGGGGCAGCGCGGGTCGCGGTATTCACGCATCGCGGATCTCCTACGCGAAGTGACCGGAGCGCAGGATAGCCTGGTCGTCAACAACTGCGCGGCGGCCGTTCTCTTGTTGCTGGATACGTTTGCCAAGGGCCGCGAAGTGGTTGTCGCGCGCAATCAGCTCATCGAAATCGGCGGCGGTTTTCGCCTACCGGACGTGTTCGAGCGCAGCGGGGCACAGTTGGTCGAAGTCGGCGCAACGAACAAAGTTTACCTGCGCGACTTCCAGCGGGCCATCACCGCGTCGACCGCGCTCCTGTTTCGCTCGCACCTCTCGAATTTCCGCATCACCGGTTTTGTAAGCGATGTCGACGGTGCGGAACTCGTAGCACTCGGCAAACGCGCGGGCATTCCCGTGGTTGAAGATTTGGGAACGGGCGCCATCGTCGACCTTTCAACGTACGGTTTGCCGCGCGAACGCACGGTGCAGGATGCCGTCGGTGAAGGAATCGATCTGGTTGCATTCTCCGGCGACAAACTCTTGGGCGGCCCGCAGGCGGGAATAATCGTCGGCAAGAGCGCGCTGATTGCGCGGTTGCGTTCCAATCCGCTCGTCCGCGCGCTGCGCGTCGACAAAATAACCATCGCTTTGCTCGCGCAAACGTTACGACTAGCGCTTTCACCCGTCACGCTCGCGCACATTCCGTTTTATGCGATGCTGGGTGCAACTTGTGACGAGCTGCGCGCGCGCGCCGCGCGTTACGCTCAAGGGCTTGGTTCGGCAACGGTCGTCGAATGCAACAGTACCGTTGGCGGCGGATCCCTGCCCGACTCGGTCATTGCTTCGGTGGGAATTGCGTTCGACGATCGAACCGGTGCCCTTGCGAACGCGTTGCGCAAAGCGAAGCCTGCAATCATCGGACGCAACGAGGCGGGCCGGTTCGTCCTGGATCTGCGCACAATTGCGCCGTCGCAGGATGATGGTGTGATCGCCTCGCTAACATCATCGGTGTAATGCACATTATCGGCACCGCCGGTCACGTCGATCACGGCAAGTCTTCACTCGTGCGCGCTCTTACCGGCACCGATCCCGACCGCTGGATCGAGGAGCAGCTGCGCGGCATGACGCTCGATCTCGGCTTTGCGCATCTGCGTCTCGACGGTGGTGCCGAAGCCGGCATCGTCGACGTTCCCGGGCACGAACGTTTTCTCCATAATATGCTTGCCGGTGCGGCCGGTATGGAACTGCTCATGCTGGTCGTTGCGGCAAATGAGGGCGTGATGCCGCAGACGCGCGAGCACTTGGCGATTCTGCGTTACCTCAACGTCGGCGGCAGCCTCATCGTGGTGACGAAGACGGATTTGCTCGAGCCCGCCGCTCTGGAGAGCGCGATCGGACGCATTCGTGCCGATCTCGCCGGGACGATCGCCGCGAGCGCGCCGCTTTTGCCGGTTTCGACACGTACGGGCGCCGGATTTGAACAATTGCGCGCGGCTTTGCTGCGCGAACTAAAGCGGTTGCCCGAACGGGGGGCGCAGGCCCCCGCTTTCTTGCCGATCGATCGTGTCTTTGCCCTAGCGGGACGCGGTACGATCGTTACGGGAACGCTGATGCAAGGCACGCTGCGCGTTGGGGATGCGGTGCAGGTCGCGCCGCAAGGACTTCAGAGCCGCGTGCGCGGCTTGCACGTTTTCGGAACCCCGCACCAAAGTGTTCGTGCCGGGGCGCGCGTTGCCGTAAATCTTCCGGGCATCGAAAACTCGCAAGTCGCCCGCGGAGACGTACTCGCCGATCCGCAATTCACCGGTACTTCGCAGTTGGCGGTCACCTTCACGCCGCTGCCCGACGGGTTGCCGTTGCTGCGGCGGCGCAATCCGGTGCGCGTCTATTTGGGGTCGGCGGAAATCCTTGCAACACTCGTGTTTGAAACGGTGCCCGAGCAGCCGACGGCGCATGGCGGCGTCTTGTATTTGCGCCGTCCGGCCGTGACGTATCCGAATGCGAATTTCGTGGTGCGCCGCATGTCTCCGAAAACGCTGCTGGGCGGCGGCGTTATCGCGGGCGCGGAACGTGCCGTCGAAGCGCCGGAGCTCATTGCCGGCGCCGAAGCAATCTGCAGCGTGCTCGCGAGCGCAGGGTTGGAGCCCTTAACCGTCGCGCAAATCGCCGCGCGCGCGAACCTTCGTGAAAGCGAAGCCGCGCAAGCACTGCAAGAATTGGTTGCGCAGCGGCGCGTTTTCGCAATCGCGAAGCCCTTGGGGTACTTGGACGCAGGTGCCGCGCACAATATCCTCGAGCGGCTGACCGCGACGCTCCAGATCAAGCTGCAGGAAACGCCGTGGGTTTTGGGCGTAACGTCGCTGGCACTCGCGCGCGCGCTCTCGATGCCCGAAGATTTTCTGATTCGCATGTGTGCCGCGTTTGCCGACGACGGCGATATCGCAGCGCGCGCAGGCTATTACGCAACGTCCGATCACGTAGCGAAACTGAGCGGTTCGCAACGTGAGTTCTTCGAAAAGCAGTTGTCGATCGATGCGCAAAACGCACTCTTACCCGTACCACTGTCCGAACTGATTGCAGCCGTTCGCACGGCGCCGATTCCCGGTCTGAGCCAGGCCTTCGACACGCTGGTCGCGCGCGGAGCGATTGTGAAGGTGGGAGAGGATGTGTACCGCGGCACGCAGATCGCGAGCATTCACGCGCGCGTTGAAGAATTTCTGCATGCCGAAAAACAGATCACGATGGCGCAGTTTCGCGATCTCATCGGCACGTCGCGCAAGTTCGCCGTTCCGTTACTGGAATGGTTCGACGCGCGCGGCATCACCATCCGCAGCGGCGACGTGCGTACGCTGCGCAAAAAATAAGGTATCGCCTTAGCGATGTAGCGTGAGGACGCCGATGACGACTTCGAGGAGAATGAGGAAGATAATAATCATTTCGAGGAACTCGTCGCGCGAGTGTTTGGCCTGATCGCTCAAGAAGCGGTAGACGTCGTTGACGCTCGCGAGTTTGCTGTCAACTTGTTTCTGCCAATCGCCGAGCCCCAGGCGCGTGGACGCAGCGCGGTAGATGCGGGCGTAGTAGGCGTCGCCGATAATTTTGAGGGCGTTGCTGGAGCGGTCGATGAGTTCTAAGACGTCGACGATTAAGTAGCGTAACGTTGCGGCTTGATCGGCTGCCTTGCGTCCAAAAAACGATCCGACCGCGCGTACCGGCTTGGCCGCGTAAATCGTATCGAGTTCGCGATCGAGTTGCGTGTCGTACGTGCGCAGTTCGAGCAGCTGCGAATTGGCGAATTCCAGAATGTCTTCGATCGCTTCGGCGCTCTCGCCGCGATCGTACACGAGCGCCGCGTCCCACTGAATTACCACGAGGTCGTCGTCGTAATAGGAAAACCGTGCGCGCAGCGATTCTTCGACCTCGGTGGTAGAGAGCGGCTGCTCTTCGTTGAGGAGCAACCGTGCGATGTCGGCGCCGTAAGTTCGAACGAGCGCATCTGCGGATTGGCGCGGAGCGAATTCGTTGATCTCGACCATCACGTAATCTTCAACGAGCGCGGGATGCGGGTCATCGAGCACATGGCCGATTTCAGCCAGCACCGGCTCGACGACTCGGTGTGCGGCTGCCGCCAGGACGTCGCCGCCGCGCAGCCTCGTCGCGATCTCGAGCAGGGCCGGCCACTCGCCGTCGAACGGCACGGAAAGGCGAATTGAGACGACGCCGTAGTCGTAAAACTTTGCGCGAACGGACGCCGAAAATCCGTGAACGTTGCAATCTGGCAAGCGGGCAGCGAGCGGTGGAACCGGAAACTGGATGTATCCGGGGGAAACGTGAGGCCGTAAGGGTAGCGGAGCCGCCATTACACCCTCGCCCCCGACGCTTCGCAAGCTTGCCAAGTCGATTGTGTCTGCAACGTCAAAGAGGTAGAGGAAGCGCAGCGAAGCCTTCACGTTCACCTCGCTGGCGTTCGAGGGCCAACCGGCGAGTAACTGTTTCGCACCGCACCGGGGTTAGAAAAGACGATATGAACGCAGACCGTATGACCGAGCGGGTTGCCGAAGCCCTTAACGGCGGCTACTCGCGTGCGCTTTCCGAACACAATACGCAAACGGCGCCTGAGCACGTGCTGGCCGCTACACTCGAACAAGAGCGCGGTATAGCGCCGGACATTCTGCAGAAGGCCGGTGTCGATACAAAAACGTTTACCCGTCTCGTCGACGAAGCGATTGGCCGACTCCCGCGTCTCACGGGCTCCAACGCCGAGAACGCGCAAGTGCACGTGTCGCCCGAACTTACGCGTCTGCTTAGCAAGGCGGACGACGAAGCGAAGGCCCTCGGCGATGATTTCGTTTCCGTCGAACACCTGTTGCTCGCAATGGCCGACTCATCGGGTGCCGTCGGCGCAATCTTCCGCGAATCCAGCTTGAGCCGGGACAAAGTGTTGCAAGCCATGCGCGAGGTACGCGGCAATCAACGTGTGACCACGCGCGATCCTGAAGGCACGTACAAATCGCTCGAACGCTACGGTCGCGACCTAACCCTTGAGGCCGAGCGCGGCAAACTCGATCCGGTTATCGGGCGCGACGAAGAAATCCGGCGCGTCATTCAGGTGCTGTCGCGCCGTACGAAAAATAATCCCGTGCTCATCGGCGATCCCGGCGTCGGCAAGACCGCCATCGTCGAAGGCTTGGCGCAGCGCATCGTACGCGGCGACGTTCCGGAAGGGTTGAAAAACCGCCGCGTCGTCTCGTTGGATATGGGCGCACTTATCGCCGGTGCGAAATATCGCGGAGAGTTTGAAGAACGGCTCAAGGCCGTTCTCAAAGATGTTGCCAGCGCCGAAGGCTCCATCGTGCTGTTTCTCGATGAGCTGCATACGATGGTGGGCGCGGGTAAGACCGAAGGCTCGATGGACGCCGGTAACTTGCTTAAGCCGATGCTCGCGCGCGGCGAGCTTCATATGATCGGCGCGACGACGCTGGACGAGTATCGCAAGTACATCGAGAAAGACGCCGCGTTGGAGCGCCGCTTCCAACCGGTGCAGGTGGATCAGCCGACGGTCGAAGACACGATCTCGATTCTGCGCGGACTTAAGCAAAAATATGAAGCGCATCACGGCGTTCGGATCAAAGACTCTGCGCTCGTGGCCGCCGCCGTCCTTTCCAACCGCTACATCTCCGACCGCTTTCTTCCGGATAAGGCGATCGATCTTATCGATGAAGCCTCGGCAAAGCTGCGCACCGAGATCGACTCGAGCCCGCAAGAACTCGACGAGGTGTCCCGTCGCCTGATGCAACTCGAGATCGAGCGCGAAGCGCTGCGTAAAGAGAACGATTCGGCCAGCCGGCAACGCTTTGAAAAACTCGAATCGGAGATCGCAACGTTGCGCGCGCGCCGCGATGCGCTCCAAGATCGGTGGAAGGCCGAAAAAGATGCCGCCGTAAGCTTACGCTCGCTGCGCGAACAGATCGAAAACACAAAAGTGCAAATCGAACAAGCAACGCGTCACGCCGATTACGGGCGCGCCTCGGAACTGCAGTACGGCACGCTTCCGGCGCTCGAAGCTCAACTTGGTGCCGAAGAAGCGAAGCTGCAATCGCCAACCGGCGCGGGACGGCTGTCCAAAGAAGAAGTGGATGAGAACGACATCGCCGATGTGATCAGCCGTTGGACCGGCGTGCCGGTTTCAAAATTGCTCGAAGGCGAAGTGCAGAAACTCTTGCAGCTCGATGAAGAACTGCACGAGCGCGTGATCGGTCAGGACGAGGCCGTCGATGCGGTTGCCGAAGCCATCGTGCGCACGCGCTCGGGTCTTGCCGATCCGAACCGTCCCATCGGCTCGTTCATCTTTCTGGGTCCCACCGGAGTCGGAAAAACCGAGTTGGCACGCGCGCTTGCAGAGTATCTGTTCGACGACGAACGGGCCATGATTCGCATCGACATGTCCGAGTATCAAGAAAAACATACGGTTGCGCGTCTGCTTGGAGCGCCGCCCGGATATGTGGGATTCGATGAAGGGGGGCAGTTGACCGAGGCGGTCCGGCGCCGCCCTTACTCGGTGATTTTATTCGACGAAATCGAGAAGGCGCACCCCGATGTGTTCAACGTCTTTTTGCAAATTTTGGATGAAGGACGCCTGACCGACGGTCAAGGGCGCACGGTCGACTTCAAAAACACGATCGTCATTATGACGTCCAACCTCGGCAGCCATCGCATCCTGAGTTACGAAGGACAGTTTGCCGGTGCCGACTATGCAGTGATGCGCGCAACCGTGCTGGACGAATTGCGCCAGCATTTCCGGCCGGAGTTTCTCAACCGCGTCGATGAAACGATCGTGTTTCACGCGCTAAGCGAAGAGCAGCTCATGCAGATCGTGGATATCCAGCTCGCGCGGTTGCGCGCGCGGCTCGCGGACCGCCATATTTCGCTCGGGTTATCGGAGAACGCAAAGCGTCACTTGGTTAAAGCCGGATACGATCCCACGTACGGTGCGCGACCGCTCAAGCGTGCGATTGCGCGGGAGGTTGAAACTCCGCTCGGACGCAAGCTGCTCGCCGGCGAGATACGCGAAAATCAGGAAGTGTTTGTGGACTACGACGCCGGCGCCGAAACATTGACGTTTAGTCCGATGCCCGCGGGCGTATCGCCGCGCGCCTAGCGGCTCTCTAAATTCCGTGGTCGCGCAGTTTGATCAGGTCTTCAACGGACAGTTGCGCCGTGTATCCGCGCCGCCGCAGGCCGGCGATATATTGCGCGGAGACGCCGTGATCGCGAAGCCGGATGAGATCTTCCGTGCTCGCTTTGTATCCGAGGTTCCGCAGCGCGCCAATAAATTCAGGCGAAACGCCGTGGTCGCGCAACCGAATCAACTGCTCCATCGTGACGGCTGGATAACCCTCGGTTTTAAAAGCCGCTGCGAGTGCAGCGTCGACACCGTGATCGCGGGCCCGTATTAAGTCGTCAATTGATAGCGAGCGATATCCGGTGTCGATCAACGCGCGTGCATAGTCCGGCGTTACGCCATGATCGCGCGCGCGTACGATGCTGTCGATCGAACGCGGCGTCAGGTGCAATGCCGCCATCGCGCGAAGATAGGCTGCGGAAACGCCGTGTTCGAGCAGCCGCACGAACTGCGCAACATTCGGGCGCTCGAACCCCTGTTTTGCCAGGATGTCGAGGTACGAGTAGTCGGCTCCCATCAACGTTAAGGCAAGCTGCTCGTCTGCGGTCGGCGTCCCGATTCCGCGACGCTGCAGAGCCGCACGGAATTGCGGGTTCGCAGCGACGGTAAAGTCGCCCGATCCGCTTCCGCTGCCGGCCACACCGGTATAGTCGATGGTCCCCGCATCATGCACCTGGGAAAAATGCACGCGCACCCCACCGGATAACAATTGGTCCGGGGTGAGGCCGGGATATTTTGCAGTGATTGCATCGAGGGCAATCGATTCGCCGCGTTCGTCGTCCCAGTTTCCGTGCTCGGTCTTCGCGCGGTACACCGTACGAAATTCAACGGATGTGTGCGCTGCATTGACGTGCGCGCTCCAGGATTGTTCGGGTGCGTTACTCCAGCCGGCGAGCTGTAAGGCGGTGGCAAAGACAAGCAGAATCATATTCCGGCATCCCTCAAACGAATAAGTTCGTCAATCGTAACCGCGCCGGGGTTAACATCCCGGCGGATGTGCGCGATGAAGGTGGCCGAGACGCCGCGGTCGCGCAGGCGGATGGCGTCAGCCACGGCGATTTCGCTATACCCGACGCGTGCAAGCGAAGCCAGGTAGTCCGGCGATACGCCGTGGTCGAAGAGTTCGATGAGCGCGTCGGGCGAGAGCCCGTGCATGCCGTTTGCATCCATCTGCGTGGAAAACCGCGTGCTGACGCCATGGTCGCGCAGGCGCACGAGCGTCTCCACATCGAGCGCGCGTTTCGTGAGAGCATTCATACTTTTCGCGTAGGCGGCGCTGACCGCGTGGTCGCGCAGTTGTTCCAATTGAGACGGCGCCAGATTCACGTATCCGATGCGTTTGAACTCTGCGATCATCTCGGGTGTAACGCCATGATCGTGCAGTTCGATCAACTGGTCCACGGAAAGGCCCCGGTAACCGGCGAGAGGTGTGCCTGCGTCGGATCCTCCGTCTTGCTGCTGCACGGGGGCGGTAACGGCCACGGCGGATGCACTAACTGCGGCAACGCCGGGGGCGCGGGCGCTCGTCTCGCTCGCGTAAGCGACTATCGCCGGCGCTATCTTTCGCACCCTTCGTCTTTGTACGGCGGCCGTCGCAACACGGACGTGCGCGACAACTCGCGTTACCACCTTGGTCACGAAATGCATTGCAGATGCAGCGGCATGTAAGTGCGGAGGCGCGAGTTTGACCGGGACACGCTTTGCTTGCGCTTGGATTACCAAATGGCGCAGCGGCAGGGGTGCGAGCGCAAACATCGGTACCGCTTGCGCGAGATGGCTCGCGGCGCTACGTAATTGCAGCGGCGTTTTTTGCCCCGTACACGCCACGCCGGCCACGACCGGAATTCCGAGCTGACTCAAAAACAATCCGGCCGCGCCGATAATACCGATTGCGCCGAACGCTTTGCTCCCGACCTTCGGCGATCCGTTGTGGCCGCGATCGAGCAACCGTTCCACGCGCACGAGAATTTGACGCCGGTTCGTAAAGAAGCCGGGTACCGTCAGCGCATCGCGATTGCAGCAACGGCGGGCGAGGTGCGCCAAGCACTCCGCGTAGGGAATCCGGTTTGCAGATTTCGCGATCACCCGGTCGTCGCATGCAATTTCGCGCTCGACGCCGATGCAGCGCGCTACGTAGTGCATCGCGGGATTGAAGAATAAAACAACCAGGGCGATTTGCTCGAGCAGATTAAACCAATCGTCGCGGCGTTCGAGGTGCGCCCGTTCGTGGAGAACGATGCGCTCGAGATCCGGGGCGCTTAGCTCGACGGCGAGGACGCGCGGTAACGCGATAACCGGGGAGAAGAAGCCGAGCAAACAGGGAACCGCTACGCGATCGGAGATTCCCAGACGAACCGCCCGGCTCCCGGGCGTCGCATGGTGAAATGTTTGCGATTCAATCGGTTCGACGGCTCTTTTGGCGACGAGCAGACACGTGATTTGGTAGAGAAAGCGCACGCCGAAAACGAGCATCCCGGCAATCCAAAGCGCGAACGCGCCCTGCGCGATGTGCTGCAATCCGGTCGCGAGCGAAAAGCGAACCGGAGTGGGTTCCGACCTGTTCGCGATCGGATGAATTGCTGCGTGAAGTCCCGTCGCGGCAGTCGATGCAAGCCGCATTGGTGCGTTTGCGTGCACCGATGCGGAAGCGACGGTCATCGCCGGCGCTTTGATGCTCTGAGCACCGGCGAAATCGACCACCGGAAGCACGACGGCAGTGAATAAAACGGCCGTCCAGACCGCGCAGCGCACACTGGCGCTCGTTCGCCCGAACGCGCGCAAACCAATGCCGACAAGTCCGGCGATTGCAACGCTCTGCCACGTTGCGTTAAAGAGCGCCGCAATAATCCGTTCTACAATCATTTTTTCGGCCTCGCCTCGTCGATTAGACGCTGCAGTTGGGCAAGTTCTTCTTTGTTTAGGCGTTCGTTTGCAAGCAGATTGAGGGCGAGTTGCCCGGGCGCACCCCCAAAGAAACGGTTGAGGAGTTGCTGAACGGCGCTTGCCGAGGCTTGTTCGCGACCGACGAGCGCATAGTAACGGAATGCGCGGCCCTCGGCCTTGTGCCGCAGATAGCCTTTGTCTTCAAGGATTCGCATTGTGGTTTGCACGGTGTTGAACGCGACTTTGCGCTCGCCGCTCAGTGCCTCGTGAACCTCGCCGACCGTCGCGCCGCGCCGCCGGTCCCAGATAATCTCCATGAGCCCTTGCTCGACCTCCGTAAGGGTCGAGGATTTCGAACGCGCCATGACCGTCCTCACACCTAAGTAATTAGGTGAAAGAATGATAGCACTGGCCTGCGGCCCCTGTCTAGGGGCCGAGGTGCGAGTTATTCGCTCGCGCTGACCGGTGAGGTGCAGTAGGCGCACCGGCGCGCTGCTTTGGGGATTTCACTCAAGCACTCGGGGCATTTGCGGGTCGAGGGGTCGGGCGGCGGCGCGAAGTGCGAACTCGTCACGAGCTTGTTTACCGGCGTTATCACGAAGAAATACACGACTACGGCGATAATCAGAAACGTCAACAGGACATTGAAAAAATCCCCGTACATCACTTTGCTGTGGTTGAGCATGAAATACGCATCGGCGGTCTTGCGGCTGCGGCCGCCGAACAACGCGCCGAATAGCGGGCTGAAAATGTCGCGCACAAACGAGGTAATGACTCCGCCCGCTGCAGCACCGATCGCAACGGCAACCGCGAGATCGACGACGTTGCCGCGCAACAGAAATTGCGCGAATCCACGCGCCATCGTTTGCGATTCGGCCCTGACGTCGCGGCCGAAGCGGTCGAGTTCGATCCGGCGTACGCCGCGTGTGGGTTCGGACTGCGGATCGAGGTCGGCCACGCGCGCTAGGCTTTCGCCGTTTCGCGTTTGCGCGCGCGCAAGCGATCGGTCTCGACGAGCATGCGTTTACGAATCCGAATCGACTTCGGCGTCACTTCGACGAGTTCGTCGTCTTCGATAAACTCGATCGCTCGTTCGAGGGACATCTCTTCCGCGGGAGCTAGTCGCACGTTTTCATCCGATCCGGACGCGCGCATGTTGGTGAGCTTCTTGGCACGCACGACGTTAATGGCAATATCCTTATCGTCGTTGGCGCGGCCGACAACCATGCCTTCGTACACGTCGACGCCGGGCGGAATGAAGAACCGTCCGCGCTGTTCGAGTCCGGCCATCGCGTAGGCGGTGGTCGTTCCGGTATCGCTCGTCACGAGCGCGCCCACGTCGCGGCCGGGAAGTTCGCCCTGCCACGGCTGATGGTCGTAGTAGGTGTGGGACATCACGGCGTTGCCGCGCGAGAGCGTCAACAACTCGCCGCGCAATCCGAAAATAGCGCGCGTCGGCATGGTGTATTCCAAGCGGCGCGAGTCGCCGACGTTGAACATATTGGACATGATGGCTTTGCGGCGCCCGAGCGATTCGATCACGGGACCGGAATATTCGTCAGGCACATCGACGACGACGTACTCGACGGGTTCAAACTTCTTTCCATCGCGTTCGGTCAAAATGACTTGGGGTTTGGAAACGGCCATTTCGTAGCCTTCACGCCGCATCGTTTCGATCAGAATGGAAAGATGCAGTTCGCCGCGGCCGCGTACCTCATACGTGTCGGCGCTATCGGTATCGGACACGCGCAGCGCGACGTTCGATTCGAGTTCGCGCATGAGGCGCTCGCGAATTTGACGCGACGTTACGAACTTGCCTTCTCTGCCCGCAAACGGCGATGCGTTTACCATAAAGAACATCGAGACGGTCGGTTCGTCGACGGCGATGGCGTGAATGCCCTCGGGATCGGATGCATCGGCGATGGTGTCTCCGATATTCAAGCCTTCGATTCCGGAGACGCACACGATGTCGCCCGCGGCTGCTTCCTCAACTTCGATCCGCTCGAGACCGACGAACGACAGCAGTTTGGTCAAGCGCAGTCCGCTCTCCACTTTGCCTTCTCGATCGACTTTGGCAATCGGCGCGTTGACTTTTGAAGAGCCGCGAAAGACGCGGCCGATGCCGATGCGGCCCACATATTTGTTGTGGTCGATCGCCGAGATGAGCATTTGAAACGAGCCCTCTTCGGCCGGCGCCTCGGGAATGCGCGTGACGATGGTTTCGAACAACGGTTCGAGATTTTCGCTTTCGTCCTCCAAATGGCGTTTTGCGATGCCCGCTTTGCCGTTCGTGTAGACGACGGCGAAGTCGGCCTGTTCGTCATTTGCGCCCAGCTCGATAAAGAGGTCGAAAACTTCGTTGACGACTTCGGACGCGCGCGCATCCTTGCGGTCGATCTTATTGATAACGACGATTGCCTTGAGGTCGAGTTCGAGCGCCTTGCGCAAAACGAAGCGCGTCTGCGGCATCACGCCTTCGGCTGCATCGACGAGCAATAGCACGCCTTGAACCATTTGCAGAACGCGTTCGACCTCACCGCCGAAATCGGCGTGTCCCGGTGTATCGACGATATTAAACTTCACGTCGCCGTGCCAGACGGCCGTATTTTTTGCCAGAATGGTAATGCCGCGCTCGCGCTCGAGCGGGTTTGAATCCATCATCCGGGTTTCGGTGTGCTGGCCTTCGCGGAAGACGCCGCTCTGTTTGAGCATAGCGTCGACCAGCGTGGTTTTGCCGTGGTCGACGTGGGCAATAATGGCGACGTTACGGATATCGGGACGCGTTTTCACAAAGATCTTTCTGCGGGTGTAATTGGGTCCGGAGCCTAGAGCTCCGAGCGACCCTTATTTATCTCACGAAACCGCCCCTACCACGCAAGCGCACAAGTCGCAGGTTAGCCCTTCCCCTCGGCTTTTAGCGCGGCGGCCGGCGCGTCTGCGCGAGGCAAGGTAAACCAGAACGTCGTTAGGCCGCCGGCCGCCGAGTCGCAACCGATCGCTCCACCCATTGCGGCGGACAACTGCGCGCAGATGAAGAGGCCGAGGCCATTTGAAAAGCTGTCATCCGTCTTGGAGAGCCGGCCGAAGCGTGTAAACAGTTTATCGCGATCGTCGGGATCGATTCCCGGACCTTCGTTCTTTACCGAGATCATCACGCGATCTTCGAGCGGTTTCAACTCGAGAACGATGACCGAATTCGGAGTCGAGTATTTCGCCGCGTTCGAAAGCAAGTTCGTCAGAATTTGCACGACGCGCCCGGCGTCGGCACGGATCGGTGGAAGCGGCGCAAGACTGAGCGTGCGGAATTCGCGGTCGGGATGTTCGCTCTGCATGCGTGCAACCGACTCTTCGGCCAAGTCCATCGGATTGACCGGCTCTCTACGCAGCGTGAGTTTTCCCGCGTCCATGCGTGAAAGCAAAAGAAAGTCTTCGAAAATCGTGCCTAAACGCGTTGTCGAACTGCTGAGCACTTTGAGCAAATCGTTGCGGCGGTGCGCCTGCATCGTCTCGAAGTGCGTTTCGAGGAGCGAAGTTGCTCCGCGAATAGCGGCGAGCGGAGACCGTACTTCGTGCGCGACCATGCTGAAGAATTCGTTCTGCGAACGAGTGTTTTCTTCAAGCCACAAGCGGCGTTCCACCTCGGCGGCGTGCATTTGTGAGTTTACGAGTGCGAGGCCGACTAAGTTAACGAAGAGCTGCATTTCGCGCATCGTCTCGAGCTCGGGAACTTTACCGTCTTTTGGGCCATCGACGGACATGTACCCGAGCATGTCGCCGTTGCGGTCGGGCAAAACCAACACCAGCGTATCGCGGTCGTGCCAGTCGGTTGGATGCAACCGGACGGCGTCGCGTCGAGCGTCTGCCGTATAAATACTTCGCGCCCACGGAAACTCGCTTTCGGCCGGCGTGTAAAAGCAGTTTTCGAACACTTCGTATTTCTTGTCGAGCGCTTCTAAGATGTCGGCGCGAGGTACGTGTTCTCCGAGATGCCGGTTCTGATTGTCTTCGCTCTTGTAGCCGAGCAGAACGCGCCGAAACATCTCGCCGCCCGGTAAATCGGAGGCAACAATTGAGACGAGCCGGAAGCCGAAGAGATCGCCCACGCCTTGCCCGATGGAATACAAGGCCCGTTCTAATTCCTGAGCCTGCAAGATATCGTGCGTGATCTCTAAGAGCCGCTTAAGCGTGGTACCGTCATTGGCGGTATCTGTAGCCACTGCCATCAAAGACTATATCGGCAAAACGGGGCCGCGCACTCGCGACCCCGTTAACCAAGCCTCGGGCGCGGCCGGTTTTAGCGGGCGGCTACCCCGAACGGCTGGGCGAGCTGGGTGCTCGGGCCGTTGATATCTTGCGAGGGCAGCGCGTTGCCGGAAGCACTGCCGAGGAAGGTAAGAACGGAGTTACTGCCCGGCCCGGTGGCGCCATTATTGGCGATATAGATCGTGCCCAGCGTGTCGAGCGAGAGTTCCATCGGCGAGTTGAGCAGCGTTCCGTTGCCGGCGATGGTGGCCGTCGGTGCCACGTTGCCGGTCGAGCCCTTCTTAAAGATAGCGATCGAGTTATTGGAGTTGGCCACATAGACGTTACCATTGGAATCAATCGAAATGCCCGTGGGGCCCGATAGGGTGGTGGTGGGACCGGCAATCGTAGCGATCGGTGCCGCCGCGCCGCTGGCACCGGCGGCGTATTCCGTGACCGAACTGTTGCCGTTATTGGCGACCCAGATATTGTTCGCACTATCAAGCGCAACGCCGACGGGCAGGCTCAGGCCGGTTCCCGCGCCGGCGATGAGTTGCACCGGCGCGCTGGGGCCGTTCGCGCTTGCGCTAAACGATTCGACGCTGTCGGTGCCGCCCGAAGCGCTGTTTTGCGTGACGAAGATATTGTTGCTCGTATCGAGCGCGATCATCTGCGGCGATGTAAGCGATGCGCTCGTTATGGTTGCGGAGGGGGCGGCGTTGCCCGTTGTGGATATCGGATATTCGGTAATCGATCCGCCGCCGTTCGCGACGTAAAGCGTGTTGTTGCTGCCGAAAGCCAGACCGTTCGGCAAATTGAGCGATGTCAGCGGACCGCCGATCGTACCGGTCGGAATGACGTTGCCGCTTGCCGAGGCCGGGAAGATTTCGATCGTGTTGCGCGAGGCACCGGGCGCGCTGTTACTCACATAAATGTTTTTCGGATTCGGAAATGGCGACGGCGTTACGCCGCTCGCGAGGGCGTACAGAGCGAAGTTATATGTCGAGCCGCCGGTCATTGCAAACGGCGTCGCCGAGCCGTTGAACGTGAGGGCCTGACCGTTGACCGTTGCGGGGCCTTGGAATTTGGTCTGCCATCCCGTTGCGGGACTCTTCGGATCGTAAAACGCTAAGAAGAACTGTTGGTTTGCCGTGTTGACCGACGCGGGCAACGTGAACGTCGTTGCGGGGAAGCCCGAGAACGTCACGTTTGCCGGATCGCTAAACGAAAAATACAGGAGGGGCGAGTTTGGTGCGTTGAGCGTCGGGATGCCCGTCGGCGGCACGCCTCCGGTTTCCGCGATGGTAAAAGACGTCCCGGCTCCCATCGTTGCGTTGGGAAACGTCGCGTTGCCCGGAATGTTAAAGCCGGCCGGCAGCGCTTGCGTCGAGCCGGCTGCGGCGACTGTAAAGTTTATGCTGTTCTGCGGACTGGGTGAGGGTGCCGGCACGGCGCCGTTGTTCGATTTGTTGCTGCACGCGCCGAGCGCCAGCAGCGTCACAAGAGTGAATGAAGCGGCAGTGAGGACGCGGCTACGGCGGAACTGCATAAAATCGAAACCTGCTTTCATATGTAGAGGAAGACGCGGGGGACGAGCGTTGGTTGGCCCTCCGGCGGAGGAGACCCTACCCGGAGCGGCGCCCGAGCGCTCCACCGCAGTTTGGACACCGTCCGCCCAGCTCCGTGCTGCAGCGTTCGCAAAACGTACAATCCTTGGCACATGCGTAACGCATGTCGTGGTCGGCAAATCTCGCGGAGCAGCGGTCGCAGGTTTCTTTCATGGTTGTCCTTCGTTACGCAAGCCGGGCAGTTTGGCGAAAATGGTCTTCATTCCTTACTTGCGACGCCCTCCAAGGCAGCTTGCAAATCGGCAATGAGATCCGCCGGATGTTCGATGCCGCACGAAAGGCGCAACAGGGAAGGCGAAATCCCCGCGGCGCGCCACTCGTCATCGGTCATGTTCGAACTCCACATCGCGCGTTGGTGAACGAGCGTGGATTCGACCCCGCCGAGGCTGGGCGCGCGAGCTATGATCCCAAGTGCGAGCAGAAAGTGTTCGATGCGCTCCTTGCCGGAGGCAAGTTCGAAACTGATGATTCCGCCGAATCCGTTCATTTGCGCGCAAGCGAGCGTATGTTGAGGATGGCTCTTTAAACCCGGGTAGTGTACCGTCGCGATCCCGGCGTGAGCGTGCAAGAATTCCGCGATCGCAAGCGCATTGGCGTTTTGCCGCTCAATGCGTAATGCGAGCGTTCGCAGGCCGCGCAGAAGAAGCCAGCTATCGAATCCGTTCACGGCAAAACCCAGCTTGAGGGACACGCTCCATATCCGTTCGATCAACTCGTGCGTGGAAGCCAGCGCGCCCGCCGACAAATCCGAGTGTCCGCCCAAATATTTGGTTGCGCTGTGCATGACGATGTCGATACCGTACGAGAGCGGCAGTTGATTGATGGGCGTTGCGAACGTGTTATCGGCTATGGTAAGAACACCACGTTCTTTTGCCAACGAGGCGACCGCACGCAAATCGGTAACGGTCAGTACCGGGTTTGACGGTGTCTCGACGATCGCAAGGCGCGTTTCGGGCCGAATCGCTGCGGCAAAATCTTCAACGCGCGTTTGATCCATCAGGGTACATGCAATTCCGAGCCGTGCGAGCACGTCGTTCAAAAGGGTCTGCGTGCCGGCGTACATGCCGCGATGCGCCACGACGTGATCGCCTTGCTTGCACACGGCAAGAATGGCCGCCGTCAGCGCGGCCATGCCCGATGGAAAAATCAGCGCCGCTTGCGCGCGTTCCAATTTAGCAATCACGGCTGCCGCTTGCGTGTGGTTCGGATTTCCATAGCGCGTATAGAAGCGGTCGCTCTGCGGCTCCGATGCGCTGCGCGCAAATTCTGCGGCGTCTGCCGCACGAAATGCGGATGTCTGAAAGATGGGTGGCGAAAGCGCCCGCGAGGAATTGACACTTCGATCACCGTGAACGGCAATCGTATCGGGGTGGAGATCGTGCAAACCGGCCATTCCACCGGGGTTCGCCGCGTTTGCTCCGCCTATCTGCTGCGGGCCATAGCCGCGCGAGCGCGAAGCTTGAGGGATGAGTTTAGCGCTCGTGCTCTTCACGCTGTTCGCCTACGCCACTCCGGTTCCACCGGTGGTCGTGCGGCACACCGTTTCGTTTCGTCACATCGCGCCCGTAAAGCCGGCGCTCGCGGTAGGAGCGAGTGCGCGAATCGGTCCGCAGGGCGAAAACATTCCCTGCTGGGACAGCCCGGCGGCATTGACGGCGTTCACGCAGGCGTATCAAACGCAAGATCGCGCGGCAATGGCGTTGCAGGTTGCGAGCGATAGCTTTTTCTTAGAAGAGGGCACGCGCGTCAAGGCGTTGTCCACGCAGGGGATGCTCGGCCATATTTTGCGTTTGAAAGTGTTGGACGGCCACCGGGCCGGAACCGTTTGCTACGTGAGCGCTACGTTGAAAATATACACGCGCGTAAAGCGGGCAAGTTATTCGGGACGGTAGACGTACATCCGGCCGCCGTCGACGGACTCCGACATGCCGCTAATTTTGGTGCGGTCGTTGAGAAGTTCGACGATCGGTTCGGCGAGTCTGCGCGCTTCGTCCGCATCGCGGACTTGCACGTGCAGGTAGTTCGCTACGATCCCGTCGTCGGTTTGACGGAATTGTTTAATGCGCAGAATGGAATCTTTTTCGATATATTCCCACGCGGCCGTGTGGCCGATGTGCGGTACGCCGATACTCATGGAACGCCCCTTCGCGACCCGTCCCCGTGTCACCCTGAGCTTGTCGACGGGTCGAAGGGCGGTACCTACGATTGCGTCCGCAATGCCGGGAAGAGCAACCTGCTATCCCGGTAGATCTCCCATGTCGAAAGCAGCGCGCCGAACGTAAAGCACACCCGCAAAATGGTTGTAAGGATTGCCGTTGCAGCCGGCTCGCCCGTGATGGTGATCGGCGCTTGGCCCGTGATTAAAACAGTTACGGCGACGATAATGAATGCGTTGAACGCAATTCTGAGGCAAACGCGAAACCACAGAAGCGAGGGACGCAGAAGGTGCAATACTATTGCGATCACGTAGAGGCCGAGCACCACGGCCAGCGGTACCGAAAGTGCCTGCCAAAGCGGCGACACCGTAAAAGGCCATACGCTCTGGCGCGCTTCGGGGCTCGTAAATATCCACAGTGCATCCTTCGTGCGCGCGACGTGTACGACCCACACGAGAAAGAGCGTATTCGCAATGAGTTCGAAAGTTGAACTGACGGGCGAAAACCGCTTTTGGCTTGCGACCACAGATAGTTTGCGCGGATCCCATTTATCCGCACCGATGCTTTGCAACGGGTGATTTGCCGAACTGCGTTCGATAACCGCAAAGACGACGGTTATAATGCCGACGGATGTGAAGATGGTTCCCCACCAGGCGCCCCATGCAGTCGCCATCTGCGCAAGGATGCTTCCATTTGTCGCCCCTTTAATTGCCGCAAGCCCAAAGGCGACGATCGCCGTTGCAATAACGACGATTCGTAGCGCGTTGAAATAGAATGGCAGCAAAAACGGGCCGATCAGATACTGCGTTTTCCAATAGCGGCTGGCGACGACGCGCGGGTGACCGTACGCTTTGAGGATGGCCGCCTCTTCATCCCGCGAGAGCGGGCGTCCCAGTTCGTTTTCACGTTCGTCGGCTTGGGCAAGAATGTCGGCGGAGATTTCTTCAATAATGTCGTCGCGTTGATAATGCGGAAGATTTCCCTTTACGGCTTGTAAGTACCGGTCAAGCAGTTTCATCGAGGTGCTCCTACAGAATCCGCTTCAGCGACGAATTCATTTCATTCCATTCGGTAAGTAATTTTTTGAACATCACTTCCCCGTCCGGTGAAAGACGGTAGAAGCGCTTTTTGCGTTTGTTCTCTTCACGCCACTCGCTCACGAGTAGACCTTGGGTTTCCAGCCGCCGCAGCAGCGGATAAAGGGTGCTCTCCTCGATGTCCAGACCGAGATCGTTGAGGGCCTTGCGCAGCGTGTATCCGTACTGCTCGGTTCTCAATTGTGCGAGCGCGGCGAGGATCAGGGAGCCCCGGCGCAGCTCCAACCGCAGGTTTTCGAAGATTTCCGCGCTCACGACAGACCCTGTATGACAGACATAATGTGATACACACTATATATCATACAGTATAATACGTCAAGGGGCGTCTTGTAACGGCGTTACGTTAGGATTCAACTGTGCTCCGGTGCATACGCCCGAACGGACTGGACATTGAAAGTGTCAAGTCTTGGCGAGCTTACGACATGCCGGCTCAACTGGAGTTCATCTCATGCGCCTATTTCGCATCTTGCTCTTAATGATGGCACAGGCCGCTGTAATCTCATCGGCTTCCGCTGGGCAAACGCTCGTCGAAAAATTTTACGGCTCTACACGGATGCAGCGTGTGAAATTGACGAAGCCGGCGCTCATATGATGGCACCAGCCGCCCTGTTCGCGCCAATTGTTGTGGGAGGGCTGTGGCTGTTGGCTGCACTGAAGTATCAGGCCCTTTTTGCACCACTCTTCATTGCAAAAACGCAGATGGCCGAAAACGGCGCATAGGCTGCCAAAAAAACTCGCGGATGTCAAGCAAAAATCAAAACAGCTCCGCGAAATAGGAGTCCGCATAGGGTGATATTTAGGTCTCGCAAAACTCGCGCTCCAGGTACCTGCAGACCACGGGAGCGCGGGTTTGCGCTTATGCTTTAAAAGAGCCTCAACCGCCTCAGGCTCACGCTTCGCACTGTAAACGGTAGCGCAGGTACGTGACGCCTGTGCTAAAACGTCGCATGTCCACGAGTTCAAGGCGACGACGTATTGGTTTGTGAAACGCGGGTTTTCCGCCACCAATAACAATCGGATATACAAAAAGGTGGCATTCGTCGACAAGATCGGTTTCTAGCGCGCGCGATGCGAGCTCGCTGCCGCCGATCGTGATGTCGTCTGGGACTTCGTCTTTGATTTTTCGAATTGCCTCCGCGTTAAAATCGCGCTCGAAACGAGTGTTACGCGTTACACGTTCAGTCATTGCGCGCGAAAATACAATTTTCTGTGCAGCTTGCCAGATTCGCGCGAACTCACGGTGCTCCGACGGGTTGCCTTCGAGTTGCGGGGATTCCCAATAAGCCATCGTTTCGTACATCTTCCGCCCATACAAATACGTTCCGGCCGATCTCAACAGGTCGGTGATAAGTGAGAACACTTCGTCAGGGTTACCCAAATCGTATGAACCGGCGTCATCCTCGACGTAACCGTCGAGGGACATGTTCGTGATGTAGATCAATTTTGACATTTGTGGCACTCCCGCTCGCAAAGCGCGTGCCGCAGCATTCGGCGCTTACGCAAGAGCGCATGCAATGACGCATCGAAAGGAATGCTTGCGAGCGCGGCACCGCTCAGATTGGCGCGACATTATGAGCTTCAGCCTGATCGCGTAGTACACGAAAAGAACGAAAGCCGAAAGATTGGGGCTTTTTTCTACATAAAAAGGACGAGTGCGTTCGGTCATGCGCCTCAGATTGCAAGACGTGCTGCGATGTAGGGGGCATTTATGGGGGCGCGAAGCTAGCCGTGGCTAGATCTTCCGCATCTTCATAATTTGACGCATTAGGCGTCTGCACGAAGGGAGTCTTAATGGCAGAACAGACACCTATGGGCGCCGCGGTGCAACTGACCACGTCGCTTGAGGCCTTGGCGGCTCTTGCGGCGTACGAGCGGGTAGAGAGCGAGCAACTCGAGACCGACCCGCGGGTGCGCGAGATTTTGGCGCAGGTCGCCGAGGAGCTTTTGGGTGAACGGCAACCGGTCGATGCGGCTACGGCAGCCTCGGTGGTAGGTTTCGTCCGTGCATTCCTTAGACTGGCCTCTGACTTGGTAGAAAACCCTGGACGGAGCGGCGGCTGGACCCAAGTCGATGAGGCCTTACTCCAAGGCATCGGGCGAGGATCGATGTCCATTGCGGATGCGGTTCGAGTCGCAGAGAACACCCTTCCTGGGCTCGGCGGGCGGCTCGCAGAAGCCGGGGCTAGGTTCCTCGACGTTGGCACAGGCACTGGGTGGCTGGCGATAGCAATGGCGCGAACCTACCCCACGCTGCATGTCGTCGGGATCGATATCTTCGAACAAGCGCTCAATCTCGCACGGCGCAATGTGGCCGAAACTAAACTGAACGGACGCGTGGAATTGTGTCTCCAAGACGTGACGTTGCTTGACGAACAGGACACCTACGATGCGATTTGGGTGGCGCTGCCGTTCCTGCCCGCAGAGATCGTCCCGCGAGCTCTGACCGCCTGTTCGCGCGCGCTTCGCCCCGGCGGCTGGCTGCTAGCGGGCACCTTCGCAGGCCCCCATGACCGTCTGTCCCGGCTGCTTGTGGACCTGCGAACGCTGCGATCGGGCGGCTTTCCTTGGAGCAGTGACGAGTTGCGCGCTATGCTCATCGGCGCCGGCCTTTCGAATGTCGACGAGATTCCCCGTAGTTGGGCGGCGCCAACACGGCTCTACGCCGGATGTCGCGTATAGCTCTCTGGCATTTCGTACGGTCCACGGCAGTGCGCGCTTGGTGTTAAGAGCGCTAAAAGAGCGGGAAAGGGAACCCACCATTCGCGCGGTTTCCCGAGCGAGTCAGGAGTAGCTTCCCAGCTCCACGCCGTTTTTTTCTCCGGGCCATGTCGAAATGAAGTCTCCTTGCTCGACGTCTAAGCAAAACCACCCCAAAGGAGTGTAAACCGAATGCGATTTATGGTCATCGTCAAAGCCACCAAAGATAGCGAGCAAGGGATTCTTCCAACGACCGAACAGCTTGCCGAGATGGGCAAATTTAATGAAACGCTTGTAGCGGACGGCGTGTTGCTGGCGGCCGATGGCCTCCAGGCCTCCTCGAAAGGCGCCCGAATTCGCTTTGATGCGGGACGCACCACGGTCACCGACGGTCCCTTCGCAGAAACCAAAGAACTTATCGCGGGCTTCTGGATTGTTCAAGGTAAATCTAAGCAAGAGATTGTCGAGCGTTTTTCAAAAGCGCCGTGCGATCAGGGCGGGGAGCTTGAGATCCGCCAGTTCTTTGAAGCCGAAGATTTCGCTAAGTAGAGTCCGCCTAGATTAAGGAGCGGCTCGATGCGATTTGGCGAATCGAATCGCCCAAGCCCATTGCAAGTCTAGCGCGAATCGTCCGCGACCTTGGACGTGCCGAGGAACTCGCGCAGGATGCCTTTGTCGCGGCGCTCACCCAGTGACCGGATGAAGGCATCCCGCGAAATCCCGGTGCGTGGTTGATGACGGCGGCCAAGCGCCGCGCGATCGATCATGTTCGCCGCGAAGTGACGTTTGAACGCAAATCCCAAGAGCTCGTGCGCGAGATCGAAGCACACGCAAACGGCACCGCATTGAACCCGCTGAGATTAACGACGACATGCTGCGCTTGATGTTCGTCTCGTCTCATCCGCTGCTCTCAACCGAGGCGCGCGTGGCGCTGACGCTGCGCCTCCTCGGCGGCCTCACAACGGCGGAAATCGCGCGCGCTTTTCTTTGCCCCGAAAACACTATCGCACAACGCATCGTGCGCGCAAAACGAACATTCGCCCACGTTGGAATCGCTGATAGCTTGGCAGGGCTGCTGGGCGGCTCGAGTTTGTCTGTTTGATCGACTACGCTATTCCTCGTGGGAGTGGACCCCTATTTGTGCGCCGCAAGTGACGCGGAAGCCGCCCCTGATGAGCCCCACTTCGGATGCAGACCTTGAGTTGGAGGACACCTGTTTCGATCATCTCGCGAGGTCCGCGGTTCAGGTTAAGACTCGGACAAGCCGCAGGCTTCAAAAGCAAGCGAGCGAATCCCGGACTTCTAAGAGTACGGAAAAGGATTCAACCAACATGGAGTGTTCGGGTTCATATGAGGGCGGCCAGCGTTGTCGCCGGCACGTAGTGGCGGATTTCGCGTGCGGACATCACCTATGTAAGTCTCACGCTAGTCGCAAAGACTCTGTCTACAATTGCACCATTTGTGCCTCTCTGGAAACGCAAACCTATTCTTTGAACGAATTAGCGCGGCAAGTTCTGGAGAACGTTATCACTTTTAAAAGTGGCAAAAATTAGGATCGCCGTCGCGCCTCCCCAAGCGACCGCTACGTATCTATCGTCGTCACCAGCTGAGCGGGCGAGTTGAGGTGTGTCTGGCCCTGAGGGTGGGTACGCTGTGCAAGAGTTTCATGGAGGCATTGTGCAGAGAAGAGAAGATGGTCAGGGTCTTTCGCTCACCAGGTTATCTGTAACCATTGAAGACGAGCTTGGAGATCGCGTGAAGCGCTTGGCATTCGAGCAGGGCATCAGCGTCAGTTCTCTCATCGAAGTGGCGCTCGAACGATTCATTGACGGAAAAACTAATGATCAGCTGGGACGAGCGGCAAAACGCAGCGGGGCTTCTCTGCGGCGGCGCGATTAGGGTCCCTGTTATTATTGGCTTGGTTCCGACAAAAACCGCCCCTGCTGATACGAAAATTTCCACGGGGTTTCAACCGCCTCATCAAATTGTCCGGGGCAGCTATGGGCGCGGTGATGAGCGATTCCCGCTTCTACCGCTCTATCATCATCCAGGTCCTTGTCCACGCGAAGCATCGTACCGCATAGGGAGCACACATATTTCATTGCGTAGCAGCCTCTCTTAAGACGATTTCACAAGATTATACTGAAATACTAAGTATTATCAAGCCTCTTATTCTAATCACACTAACCTTTCGATTGCTGTCATCTACGCGACAAAAATGTCCCAGGATGACGGGCGAACGGCTTCCAGCCAACCGTCTGAAGCGTACGGGTGGCTTTCCTGACGTTGCCCCGTTCATGAGGCCAAAAGCGACCGTGAGTTTGAGTTGATTAAATTTTGCTTGGACTTGCCCCTTACGTTAGGCCAACGGGTATTGTGATTTTCACCGATCAGCTCGCTAGTTTTGCTGCCTCTGCAAAGGCTTTCTGCGTTTCGTTGGCCAGCGGGCGGTGAGTGCAATAAACGAGGTGCTTGATCGAGCAAAGGCTCGAAGAGCCGTTGGAGAAGGCAGCTAGCTAAGATATGCTCAGAATGCCACTACAACTCGTTCCGGTGTAACCCATTTTGCAACCCACTTGAATATCTAGCACAGGAGCGACGCCCAGGATCCCCCGAAAACCCTCGTAGAATATAGCTTTTAGGCACGTGGGAGAGTACGGATCTGGTGGTCCGCACGGTCTTCAAATGCGTATCACGCATCGTCCACCGATGTTCGCAAATGTGTACAGCTGCTTGCAAAACACCGATGTCTAGGGCGTTCCAGCTCGGGCATCGTTCACAGATGTTTACTGATGTTGTGACCGGTTTGTGACCAAGAGCGCGAATCGTGGCACGGGCCCCGGGGGTCGGCCCGTTGGGTGGCCCCAGAATAAAGTCATTGGCCGCCCGAACAATCTCTTTAATTTTTTCCCACACTGAAATTAAGTATTGGAGTTTTCGACGCGTGCGACCATAACAGGAATTGGTCTACACAAGCGTGGCGCAGGAGGGCCGGCCCTTGGAGTGGCCCCCAAAATAATAGATCGGCGACGCAACAGTAACTGCCCGCGAAGCGCCGAAGCTAACGGAGTGCTGACATTGCGACTGCTGCAGACTGTGTTTCTTATCGCGTTGGCGCTGGTCGTATCGCGCCCGGCGTTAGCGGATTGTACTGGAGGGGCCAAGCCGGGAATAATTTTTTTCGTCACTGACCGCGCGCCCCTTAAGGACGATCAACTCTTCAGCGGTGAGCGCGGCCTGAACGCCAAGCGTCTTGCCGTGATTACACGCGGGACAATTCAGGCGCCGGTAAGCAAACGACGCGAAAGGCGCTGCGCGGGAGAGTCGTCCTTTTTCGGCTCCGTGGCAAAGAGTTTTTCGGCAAACAAACCGCAACAAATTCTGATTTACGTGCACGGGTACTACACGACATTCAACACTGCGGCCGAAGATGCACTCTCAATGCAAAGGTCGCTCCAGTTTTCCGGGCCGGTCGTCCTTTACTCGTGGCCCTCGAAATCGACAAGTCGTCTCGCATATGTAACTGATGAAACGAACGCGAGTTGGTCTCTGGTGCACTTTCGCGTTCTCCTCGCCAGACTGCGTTCGAGGTTTACGAATGCCACGATCTCGTTTTCGACGCACAGCTTAGGAGCACGTTTTGCAGCCGAAGGAATGAGCTACCTGCGTCATTCCGGTTGTGCGAAATGTTTGGGACGAACTGCTCTATTTGCTCCGGACATGGACGGAGACGCTCTACGAGGTGAGCTTGCGGCTGCCGGGCTCTGCAACGGACCTCCTGATACAAAACCAAAAAGGTCGGCCATCGTCTCTCTATACGTCTCGAATAAAGATTTGGCGTTGCGCCAGTCACAACGCGTCCACGGACATCAACGCGCTGGCCAAGCCGGCAGTGAAATGCTGCTTTGCAACGGCGTCGATACAGTCGACGTTAGCTATTTCAAAAGTTCTGACAAGGCCGGGCATTCTTATCAAACGGCAGGGCGGATCCTAAACGACATGCGTCAGGCTTTCGCTGGCCTCGCACCCATATCGCCAGGCCGCAGCTTGAAGCGTTTGAACCGAACCGGCGGAACATACTACGAATTCAAACCCTAAACAAATTCCGCGTTGTCACGCTCGAAAGCCTTTTCCGTGACTACGCGGTGCGCAGCTACCTAATCTTAAAAATTGCCGGTTGAACCTCTACGGACTAGGGTTTAATTTTACTGAGAATTCCTTGCAGAAAATCAGGCGCGAAACGCTGGAGAAGCTGCGGATTGTTCTTGATCAGATTGATCGCCGCATCTTTGGCTCCCGACGGATTTGATTGCACTTGGGAAACTAGCCCCATGAGCTGCTGCGCGAGATCACCTTGGCCTTCTTCCTGAAGTTTCTCCGCAGCGCCCTCTAAGTTATCGCCCAGTTCCTGCGAATCCATCTTCTGAACGTGCTCGGCGGCGGCTTCGTTCACGTCCTGCGGAGTGGCGTTATTCAACAGTCCGCCGGCTATATTTTTTAGTTGCTCAAACATAGAACACCTACGGATAGTGTAACGATCGTGCGCTCTTACTGTAAGGCGTTTTGCCAACAAGGGCACCCGGTCGCATGTCGTGTCTCCGTGCTGCCTTTGCTGTTCGTTGTAGTTCCGTGGACTCTCGACAACTCCTGAAAAAACGAGTCGAAACCCGACGCACCTAGCCGAAAAACTACATTCCGGGAACGTGTACGGGAACGTCTTTGATCGGCGCGCCGTCTTCGGCAGCCTGCGCGCTGACCGTTTGCGTCTCGCCGACCAAATCGGTTACATCCTTTTCGGAAAATTGTCCAGATTTCAAGCGATGAGCGACCGCGCCAAACGATCCCGCAAGGCCGCCTAAGCCGCCCATTGCGCCCATCGCACCGGCAGCGCCGACGATCTTTTGCAGGGTCCGGTCGTTGCTGGTTCTGGCAATTTTTTGTGCGCTTCTTACTTGAGTAACCGCAAACAAAAGCGCCGCGCCGGCCTTCACGATTGTCGAAGTGCGATGGGGCGCGCCACCCGCAAATTTGCCCTCCTTATACGGGTTGAGGACCCAATGATGAAAGCAGTAATACGCGATTCCGAGATGTGCCCCAAAACGCACCTTGTCCATAAACGCCGAAGACGGTGCTAACGAGGAAAAGAAGATCGCCACGAGCAGCATAGGAGCGAGAATCAGGCGAGTGCTTTTTGTCATATCGAAGTCTCCAAAAGTCTTCGTTGTATGATAGGCTCTTCACCAGCGGAGGTCAAGGTGATGAATATCTTATCGTCCCTCACGCGGTTGCGGGCGTTTTGGATCTTCCTGGTCGGACTGACCCTGTTGGCCGGACTACCGCGGCACGCCGCGGTCGGCGCCGCGCCCGCCAAGCATCCGGCCGCGCCTGCCGATAAATACTTCGGCCGTCTCAAATTGAGTTATCTTGGCATCAACAATACGTTTCGTGACGCAGCGATTAGGGCTGGAGCGTACACGACCGACAAGAACCTCATTCACAAACTCCAATTTGCCGATGAAGCCCTACACGATTGGATGAAAGAATATCCCAGCGATCCCCATTTACCGCGCTCATTTTACCTTGCATCCGAAACGTACAAGAAAATTTGGACTAAAGAATACCAAGACAAGGCATGGGCCTACATGCAACTGCTCCAAACGAAATATCCAACGACATTTTTTGGAAAACAGGTGAAGAAAGACCTGGTCGGCGGCTTTACTCAACGCTATTTTGCGCAGGCACAACCATGCGGAAGCGCACCGCAATCTGCGCCAACTGTTCTGCAACGTGCCGGTCAACCGAAGGCACGGATCGAAATTCCGCCCTGCATTGAGCCCGAAACTTCGTCACCGGTACCAAGCACGTCGCCTGCTATTCCAAGTGCGCAGCCATCGCCCTCAGCGTCACCAACTGGAGTTTGCATTGAAGACGTTCTGGAGCGTGGGAGTCCTGGTAATCTTTCTGTAGCACAGGCGTCCGCGCAACCGCCATACACGCCGCGCATCGGGCCGGCGGGCGTCGGCGCAATTATTTTTGGACAAACACCGGTGCAGGCGGCCGCGACCGGCATGCACTTTACATCGACAAAACCCGCGGCGGGAAGCTCGTGCTATTACCTGCGCTCCCAAGCGCACGTGGGTCTATCGTTCATGGTTGAACATGGAACCATTCGACGTGCCGAAGTTCTGCGAGGCAAAATCGTGACCGTGGATGGTTTCAAAATTGGCGACCCGATTTCAAAGATTGCGCAATTCTTTGCAAAGCGCGCTCGAATTGTACCTAATAAGTACGATCCAACGGCGCGGGACGTTTTCATCGATCCGAAAGGCACTGCGGACGCAAAGTACCGGATGCTCTTTAAATCCAAGAACGGCGTCGTACAAGCCATTTTTGCCGGCGTACTTCCGCAAATAGAATACGTCGAGGGTTGCGCATGAAGAGGACACTAACAGCAGCGGCAGCCTGCGTGCTATTGTTCGGCGCCCAGGCCGCAGCCTCCCATCGCAATCCCGCGGTCTCCGGTACCGTGCAGTATCACACGGAAAAACCGCTGTCCCTTGAGGCAATTTTGCAAATCAGCATCGTGGATGTGAGCCTCGCTGGCGCGCGGTCCAAAACGATCGCCACGCAGAGACACGCCCGGCCCAGCCATTCACCTCTCAATTTTTCGCTGCGGTACCGCGCTTCGATGATCTCCGCAAATCATCACTATGTCGCTACGGCGAGCATTCGAAACGGCAAGACGCTGCTCTATACAACGACATCGTCATACCCGGTGATCACGCAGGGCGCTTCAAACACTGTTGCATTACTTCTCTTCGCGGTTGCGTCGGCTACGTCGAACCGCAAGGCGCTGCACGGCACTACCTGGCACCTAAAATCGCTGGGCTTAACTACGCCGGTGGCATTCTCTGATGCCGCGAACATCGTCTTCGAGAACAATCATCATCGGATAAGTGGGTCTGCGGGATGCAATCGGATGACCGGAATGTACCAAGCGCATGCGTCCTTGATCCGCATCGGTCCGGCAGTGGGCCTCACACGAATGATGTGCCCTCCCGAGATCATGAAGCACGAAGCCGCATTCATAGCTGCTCTAGAACGCACGCGTCATTGGAAAATTCACGATAACGTCCTGGACCTCTTCGACGAGCACAACACCTTGCTCGCCACATTCGAAGCCAAATAATCCGCGAAAAAGGAGTAGAACGATGCCACTCTCTCGACGCTGCACGGCAGAATTTATCGGAACCTTTTGGCTGGTCTTTGGCGGCTGCGGCAGCGCCGTTTTGGCCGCCGGCTTCCCGCATTTAGGAATCGGATTTGCCGGTGTAGCTTTCGCTTTTGGGCTTACCGTCTTAACCATGGTCTATGCGATTGGTCCAATTTCAGGCGCGCACTTAAACCCCGCCGTTTCGGTTGGGTTGTTTGTGGCGCGCCGGTTTCCAAGCCGGCATCTTTTGCCGTACATCCTCGCGCAAGTCCTCGGCGCCATTGCCGCCGCGGGCATTTTGTACGTGATCGCTAGCGGGGCGCCGGGCTTCAGTTTGAGCGGTGGCTTTGCTTCCAATGGTTACGCCGAGCACTCGCCCGGCGGCTACTCGTTGCTCGCAGCGCTCGTGTGCGAGCTTGTTATGACCTTCATGTTCCTGATGATCATTTTGGGGGCCACCGATAAGCGCGCACCCGCAGGGTTTGCGGGTCTCGCCATCGGTCTCGCACTGACGCTGATTCACCTCATCAGTATTCCGGTAACCAACACGTCCGTAAATCCCGCGCGCAGCACCGGCCCGGCGGTTTTTGTCGGCGGGTGGGCGCTGCAGCAACTCTGGCTCTTCTGGCTTGCGCCAATCGTCGGCGCGGTACTTGCGGGGATTGTTTATCCGCTGGTCGCGGGAACAGAGGTGGTGAGCCCGTCCGTGCGCATTCAAGAATCCAGCGGAGCCGCAACGCTCAAGGATTGAATTCCAGGCCGCCTACCAGCATTCGGGAACCGCGGGAATCAGCAATGTTCGGCACTGCGCTTTCCGTACCATATCGTTGCCATGCCAATCGCGCTCACCAAAAGCGTAATCGCTACCGCTGTTACGGCAACGCTCAAGTAGCTGCCGTGCCTCGGGTCGAGGAATGGGTACGGATACCAGTTAATCGCGGCGCCGCGCAGCAGCGAGTAAATGAGATAGCCAAATGGAAAGGCGAGCCAACGCACAAGAATTTGCATGTAGGGCCGTTCCAACGACGACGGTGCAAGAATCCAATCTAGGGCTACGATGAGCGGCATTACGTAATGCAGGGTTAGGTTGACCCATGGGATCGTACTATCGACGCCTGCCTCATTTCCACTGAGGAGCGTGACGTAGGTGATCCCCGTGGTTACCATGTAAACAGTCGCGGCACCGCGCCACATCGCCAGCTGCGGATAGCGCAGCCCCCTCAACGCAGTGAAACCTGCGACGGCGAACACGACGGCGGCGAAAATATTGCTCTCAATCGTAAAGAAGCTCAAGAGATTCACGAGTGACGCGCCGCGCAGGTGAAGGCTGAAAAGCACTGCACGACGATGGCAAATGCCGTGATGAGCGCCATAATGATGCGCAGGGCGCCAGTTAAGCGTGGCATGATCGTCCTGAGTTACGCCTGGGCACCTGCTTTGTCTTCCTAAAGAAAAGGAACGCTGTTGACGAAACTGCGCGCGCGAATCCAGGAGTTGAAAAAGGGGCTGCGTCGACTCGCAGGAAGCCCTCTTTTTGAACCTTTCATTAGCTTCGAAAGCCAGGGGGAGTTATGCATCTGCTCATCCGCTTCATCATCAACGCCATCGTCCTTTATTGTATCGCGAAGTTCGTTCCGGGATTCAATCATGACGCCGGCGTCTGGACCGCCCTGGTGGCGGCCGTTATCTTCGGATTGGTCAATGCGATCATCGGGCCAATCTTGCGCCTCTTGAGCGCACCGATCACGTGGCTCACCCACGGCCTGTTTACCTTCGTGATCAATTACATACTCTTCGTGCTGACGGTCTTCATCGCTCCCGGGATGCGTCACAATGGCGAGATCAATCCGTGGCTCGCCGATCTGTACGGCGCGATTATCATGACCATCGTCGCTACAATCCTTCAGCAAATGTGGAAATCCAAACAAGAAGCGACCGCATAACGCAGAGCGACACCGGGACATTACGGTCGCATTAGAAGCAGATGGAGAAGGACTCGGGATTCATCCGAGGGGCGATGAACATCATGCGGTGGGCCGAGCGGGCCGTGGTTTTGCTCGTCGGGTTCTCACTGTTCGTTGTAGCGAGCAATCATCGTGCACAGCCTGATACTGCTGCCGGGCCTCTTTACCTCGAGCGCCGAAGCCCTACTCCCAGCGGTCACCGCGACCTTGAACGATGTGCTGCTCGTGCTGATGATTATTGAACTCGCGTATACGGTGATGCTCTCGTTGCGCGGCACCATGCTCGCGATCGAACCGTTCCTCATTGTGGGCGTCATCGCGACGGTACGCCGTATTTTTGGTTATTACGATTGGCGAAGGCAATGCACGGTTGTCCCACGTAAACGAATTGTTTGTGTTAACGTTCGTTTTACTTGCCTTTGTGGCCTCGATCTTCGTCTTGCACCTTCGATCCCGGGCGCGAGCCAGATTCGTACGCCCGGGCGCGAACCCGCTCGGCGAAAGTAACGGCGCAGAAAAATAGCACGCGCAGAGCAAGCCAAATGAAATCAGGCGTTTGGGGGATTATGGGAAAGTACGGATCTGGTGGTCCGCACGGTCTTCAAATCCCCCAACCTTCGTTTTACGCAATCACCCTGAGTGATGTACAGCCTTACTCAGTAAGACTTTTCGCTGTTCATAGTTCCACCGGGTGCCACTGAGTATTGCCGCCAGCTGTGGAGTTTGGCTACCAAATGGCTGACCGGCCAATGATGGCGGCTCTATGCGCCGAATCAAGTGCTGTGAGCAAGCGAACCACAAGGGAATAGCCTCACCGACGAAACTGACAGAATTGATTCTGGCGGCTCTGACACTGGCTTACGGCAGACTTCAGAATAAATCGGACCCCTTTTCAGTGCTCATCACTAAGTTGTATCAATAATGACATAAAACTCATTTGCGGACTACTCGCCGTTGCCAAACCGCAATCCTGAGATTTACTGGACCGATTAAATCACTGTAATATATTGGGGTAGTTTACTCGCCGATACACCGAAAATTAGGTGAAGATGATGACCCCTCGCAAACCGCTTTCAAGGCTGTCACGTCCAGCATCGGATACTGCAAACATGAACAAAACGGAATTAGCCTTAAGTGCAGAGGTTCTTGTTCCGCGCGCACGTGTTTTGGTTGGCGAGATGAGTCGCCATCAAGAAGATGGCTGAAGAATGCATTTAATGGCTTGGCGCGTCTTGCGTGAGCGAGGCGCTTACCGTTGTCGAATTTCGTGATCGTTTAATCGGTGGGACGGGGTGTACCCCATGCCGGCGTCCCGGCGCGCGACCTTAATGGATTTGCATTAAGTGCATACCGTAAATAAGAGAAGCCCCAGATTCCATTGCGACGATCCGAAGCTTCTCCGCACATCACCTCGGGTTGGGAAGTTCTGCGCTCGATTTGGTTCCTAACACCTGTTCACGCCCCCTCCGCTTTTACAAATATCAAACCAAAATGTAACGCCATATTTACGCGGACTTCATCGTCTCGCGGAAAGTGGATTGAATATTCCAGGTAGTAATCCGGTAAGAAGTACGCCGCGCTCGAATAAGAATGCACGCCCAGGAACGATGCATCGAAGGCAATATCCGCACATGAGCATTTCGGCCCCGTTCCCGCGAGGCGGTAGATTGTCGACGCCGTTGCGGTCTGCAATTAATTTCCGCGGGTAGCGCCAGAGAACCCAATTCAAGATGAATAGTGTGGCTCAACCCATGTCCGACAAAACGGAGTAATCCTAATGGCATGTTCCGATTTGCTCGTATTCTAGCAACAGCCATTGCGACCGTCATCGCCTTCGCGCCCGTGGACGCGGTGAGCCGGACGATTGTCTCATCTTTGGGGACCGAGCCCCTCATAGGAAAAATACTTTCCGCCGACGATTTGGCGCGGCAGAGTCGGACGCATCGGGCAGTTCTGGCCGTAGCGGCGCGTAGACTTGGTTTGACCCAGAGCGAGTTTTTGTTAATTTATCTACGAATTCAACAACATCGGCTCCGCCGCGTTACAGTCCCTCGTTCTCTGGACGAAATGACATGGCTTCGCGGCAATCGCGTACTCATAAACAACGATCTCATCATTCCGGCTAATGTTCCGGGCTGGGAAATTGATTTGCCCAGATTTGGCAGCATCGTGCGTGTATTCGTACCATCTACGTGCGGGAATCTTTCTCTGATTGTGCGTCCGGTCGCGGTCGCGCAGGCCTATACCGTTCACGTTACCCCGCCCAGCCCTACACCGTGGATCGTCAAGCTCCCGCCAGCGACATTCGCTCCGACTCTTGCTGCTGCACCGGTTGTCACTGCGCAAGTCCCAGCATCGATCGCTATAATCCCGCAGGTGTCGGGGGTGGCGCATCACTTTCCCTGGCTGATTCTCATCGCACCCGTACTTATCGGAATGATTCACAGCGGACCGGGAGGAGGCGTCGCAGCGGTGCCCCCTCCTATTATCGCAACGCCGCCTTCCACGTTCATTTGCTTCGAAAGCCCTTTTCCGCACTGTGATAGAAAGCAGCCATAGCTTCCGTTTATAGAAAAAAAAACGCATTCGCGGGGTTCCCCGGATGTTACGTGCACATCTGCAGCTTCGCGTAACCTCAATGTCGTCTGACTAGCTTAACGGCCTCAGTACGCAATTGATTGCGGGTCACGCCATTGTGACGCCTGCTTTAACGGATTGCTCTCGAAACGCGTTCGTCAGGTCGGTGACGTTATTGAAGCCGAATTAGTAAACGTCACGTCGCCCTCGCCAGCCCAGTATTGCTTGGTTGCATTGTCGCACATTTAAATGTGAACCATTTTCCCCATATACGTCTCAGCGGAATCCTGATAGCGTTGACCGCTGGCGGGCATAGTGCGTTAGAGCAAGCAGTCATCCAATTCTGCTTGTAAGGAGAGAAATGCATATTAACCTCAAAGGCTTCGTTCTTGCGGTAGTCGGAGTACTCGCGCTTGCCACAGCTGGGTGCAGTACTTCAGGAGACGCATCGCCCTTCAGTCCCGGTGGCGGTGGTGGAGTCGTTCCGACTCCTACGCCAAGTCCGTCGCCCGCCCCGATCTTACCCGCGAGTTGTCCGGGTTTGGGCTTTAACGGTACGCAGTACACGGCTACCCTGGTCTTCCATGCCGCAGGTCAGGCCTGTGGAGGGGTCGGCGGTTTCTTTATTCCCGGGCCCAATGGCACAAATCTTCCTGGCACGGTTACGCAGACCATTGCCGACCCCACGATTGTTTCAATTACACCCTCTCTTAACGGCACTTTGATGTCTCCCGGTAATCCAGGGACAGCGTTCATTTACACGGCGCTTAAAGGTGGAACGACCACCATCAGCCTGGTCATCGTTACGAGCAACCCGGACGGTACGACCAGCACGTATAACGGAACCATAACGATACAAAATATGTTCTGACGGCGCATCGCATTCGGCGGATGGTCAAGACAAAGCACCCTTACGAGAAGTGGGCGCTCGTTGGTAGCGCGGCGCTACTTCTTTTTCATTGGATGCTCTGGGAACCCATTGCAAGTCAACTCGCCCGCAGGTGCGCTTCCAGGCACGTCGCCAATGTCGGTTAATGGGACGGCAAGCGAAGGTTCGTTCGCGACCACCAGCGCCTGTCCGACCGCTCGGTATCCGTTGCTGGCGCTAACAATGCGATCGCGATCTATCCGTATAAAAGCACGTACCCCGCCCACCTTCCACCTTGTGCGACAATTACCAATGCTCTCGCTGGAAGCGCGGGCCCCGCGGGCATTTATGGCGACACAAAAGGCACGCTCTACGTTGCGAACATCAACAAACAGCACCGTAACAGAATATGTGAAAAATGCCTTGTCGCCTAGCCTAATAATTCACACCGGCGTGCACAACGACGGTAGTCCGACCAATCCTAGCAGCGTCTTTGTGGTAGCGACGGGACGCTTTACGTTGCAGATTATTCGAATGGCGGAAAAGCGCGGGTCTTAGAATACGCACCCGGTGGGACCACGCCCATTCGCAGGATACCTACGTGCCTTGGCGTGCTAACTACTGCTTCTTGCCGAGCGACCTGGCGACGGATAGTTTCAACAATCTCTACATGTATGCAGTAGATCCGTACATTGCCGGCGGGTTCGTCCTTAAAGCGAAGCCGAAGGCCACCGCATACGTAAAATTGGGGATTCTCACTTCGACTTCGGGCGGCATCAGATTGACGAAAAACAGTGACCTTGTTCTTGCTGACTACTACAACGCAACGGTCAATATTTATGCTCCGGGCCAGAAGACGCCAAGTCGCACCCTCGCTGTAACGCGACCACAGTTTATTGCTTTCGACCAGGCCGAAACGCACTTGTACGTGTCAACGTTTGGTGCGGGACGCAAGTTTTTGCTTTCCAGACAGGCGTGCAAGTTGGCTCGCCACTCCACTACGACCATAACGGGGTTGCACTCTACCCACCAGCCCCGTACTAATCCAGGTCCGTTGGATCTATGCACATCCAAGGGCGAAGCGAAAGCTTCGCCCTTCTCTTTTTGCCACATAATGAGCGATAACACCAGAAACCAAACTCCGGCTGTCCGGTCGCGGATGTTCTTAGTCAGTGCCTGAACGCCATCGCTGTCATCTCGGTTAATGGTTCGGGGCTTGGGTTCGAGGCGCTCGTTCCTTTCGTGAAATGTGGCACATTTTGGGTACAATGTTGGCCCAAGCCATCTCGGAGGGTGCACCAATGTCTGACGTGCGAAATCAAGGCGACCTTAACTCCGACAATCTAGCGGAAGACGAATCAGACGACCTGATCCAAGCCGATGCAGACGATGCTACTCAGTCCGCGAACAGCCAGGCGCTCAATGAAAGCGGTACGCGCAGCAGCAGTGGCGGAGAGGAAGATATTCTTGGGGCAGACGGTGATGAGATCCGCAACCGCACGAGCCGGGGCGAGAACGTTACTAATAAGGCGGACGTGGATAACGAGGGTCGTGTAACTCAGCGAAGTAATACCGACATCTGAAGCATTTGAAAGACCTGCCACAGGAACTGCTGTTACCGAGTAGCGCAGTCCTGACACTTTGAAACTCGGCAGAAGTATACCCGTCGCTCATCGCAGATTCTTTCGGTGTCGTGATGAACGTGCCGAGGAAGCATTGAGGACAGCGGCCCCCGGGAAGGCGGTCTACCCTCAGCCGGCACCCCTCTTTTGCCACATAGGGATTTGCTTCAAGTACACAGGTTCTGGTTTCGCGCGCAGATGTTGTGGTTAAGTAGGCGACTGCCCAACGAGGAGATGCGCTGCAGAATGCTTTGAATGGCTTGGAGCGCGTCTTCCATGAGCGGGGCCGCTTAGCGTTGTGTACCGCGCTGGCTGCCACCGATGCCGGCATGTCTTTTAGAGAGCTGAGAGATGGGTGCGCGCTCACTGAGGAAAACTTTAAACGCATTTGCATGCATTGCAGTAGTCGGGGATAATCCGAGCATTGCGGCACAAGCGTGCTGGGAGGCGGCGGAAATTCCTCCGCCTCACCAGGCGTGGTCGTGAGGCATTCCGCAGTTATGTAGAAACTCTGGAGCATGTTGGGGGTGTTGCAAGAGCCAACATAGATATGGGGGAATAGGTGTATTGTAAGCGACCCGCCGGAACTCTGCGGTAGTTCACCTCGCCAATCAAACGTCGCAGCAAGGTCATGGTCCGACCACAATAAACATGCAGGGTGCCTGTTTGCGGCCGTTGCCGCCGCTATCGCCAGTACCTAATCGCCATCTGTCCAGGATTATATGGGTTATTAGCATCGAACAGTCTGAGTAACGTTCTCACGCAGCGTTGACGCCGAAGGGTTCCCTCAATTATCCCATAGCCACCTCGGCGACCTCGTTAAGGGCAGCCCTTTGCAGGCCGTGCCACGCATGTCATGCACACTGGAAAATGCGCGCGCTAGATGATAACCGTCATAGGAATCTGCCTCCGACTCCTCGCCTTGGATATGGTTGGAGACCCTGTATACGTGACCGACAAGTACTTGCACTACGATAGGTGTGTTAGCCGAGTGAAAGCCAAAGTCACCGAAAGGCGCGTTTGCGCAGTCGCCGTCCACAAAGGCGCCGCTAAAGATGCTTTCCATCCGAAGATGCACTGTACCGCCGCAGACCACCCCTGTGGGTACGCTTGGAACCGCTGTGGTGGAGGCCGAAATCGCTTCGCTCACCTGCACGGCCGCACCGAAGGGAAGAGTAGTGGAGTGAACGGTCATTGTATCAAAGGCGCCCCCACTCGTAACGCTAGTAAAAGTGCTAAACCGCGTATCGCCATGGGCCGCGTTTATCTCGCTAGTCATTGAGAATCCAAGATTAAGAGCGATAGGGTTCGTCGTTTTGCCCTTTCTCCAATGGCAGTCAGCATATTGAGAAGTCAGCGTAGTGCTGTGCTTCAAGATCGGCTCCTCGCAGGTGAGGCATATAAAGACTCCGGCTTCGTATTCTCAGGCCCATGTGGCGAACCCATGGTGCCTGGTATTCTGACCTGCGCGTTCCTGCACTACGCAGCGAAGGTGGGCATCAAAGGCGCAACACTACACACCTTCAGGCACTCAGCCGCTACGTGGCTTTTGGCAAGCGGCACGGATATCCGAAATGTCCAGGCCATCCTTGGGCATTCTGTGCCATCTACGACGTTGAATATCTATGGTCACGCCATGACTGAGCTACAATCAAAGGCAGTGGCCACCATAGACGCCAATTTGCAGGCAGCTCGTGAAGCTCGAAAGGAAGCCTGATTTTACTCCGATGGCTACCAAATGGCTACCATCGAAAGAAATAACCAATCAAGGCGCAATAGGAAGTGGTCCTGAAAACCCCATGAAATCAAGGTTTTGGGGGATTATGGGAGAGTACGGATCTGGTGGTCCGCACGGTCTTCAAAACCGCTGAGGCCGGTGCAAGCCGGCTGGTAGGTTCGATTCCTACACTTTCCCGCCAACTTTCTGCTAAATCCCAATAATGGCAATGGTCACAGTATTGTCCGAGAGACTGCCTCATTCGAGTGCTGTTCTTCGCAACACAAAAATCGTGGAATCATCGCGAAGAGGAGCAACCGTATAGGCTTTCACTGCTTGAAACATCGTCGTTGCGAGTTCCTGAGCACCGAGATGGCGCGAGGAAACGAGTTCACTCTTAAGGCCGGCGATGGTGTACATTTCACCGTGCGTGTCTGTCGCCTCGGTTAGTCCGTCCGTGTAGAAGACTGCGGTGTCGCCCGGCTCAAGCTGAAACTCCTCTTCGTCATAGTCTGTTTCATCCGCAATACCAAGCACGATATCGTGATGATCGAGTGTCATCGCCTCATCCGCGTTATGTGTGAGGATCAGGGGTGGTTCGTGCCCTGCGTTTACAACGCGCAGTTGGCCCGAATCGCAGTCGACGGCACCGAGCAGGAAGGTGATAAAATCGTCATCTGCCATGTCTTCGCAGAGAACACTATTTGCATGCGTAACAATGGCGGAGAGATCGTCGGCGTCCAATGCTCTTACGAGGCCTCTGACAAGATATCGAAGCATGAGAGAGTTAAGTGCGGCGGCGAGTGATTTCCCCGAAGCGTCACCGAGGCCAAATACAAGGGCGCCCTTAGGCGAGCGGTAGAGATCGATGTAA